>DASYWB010000127.1:0-22230 GCA_035936495.1 Thermomicrobiales bacterium | reverse complement strand
CACGCCAACGGGCCGCGCGGCCCTCGCTCCGTCTTCGGCGCGCCACCCGGAACCCCGCCGTGCCCCCGGGTAAGGTCCCCCCCACCCCTCAGCACCACACAGGCCCCCGGCCACCCACCAGCTTGTCAACGTCCACGCTCGGGGTTCTCAGGAGCATCCCCGGGGGGATGGCAAACGCCCCATTGCTGGGGCGGCGATCAGCGGTTGTGTTGTCCGCCTCGAAGCGGTCAAACACGCTGCCCACCAGGGGCAACCGGATCCTCCCGACTGTCAGCCTCTCGGCTGGATTCGCTGCCCGCTCACTGCCGGCAACGAGTCGAATTATAGTGACCTCCCACCGCCCTGTCAACCCCGATTAGGCATCGCGCCGGTACCCCGCAGGACGGTGTTCTGCGAGGGCGCGTAGGAGCTTTCGACCACGTACTCGTCAATCACCTCGCCCCGCTCATCGCGGACCTCACGCTTCACGCGCGCGTCGAATCCCTCTTGCGCGTACTCAACCTGGAGCTCCTCGCCCTTCGGCAGCTCCGGCGAGTCCGTGTAGTAGGTCTTCTTATCCTCGGGGATGACCTTGGTCACCTCAGGGCCGTCAACCTTCACGTCCCAGCCGGGATCAGTCCCGAGGATGCGCGTGGTCACTCGTTCGCCGTCGGCCGTGATTTCGACCGCGATCCAATCATCCGTCGCGTTCTCGAACTTCAAGTCAAGCGACCAGTCTTCTTCGATATTAACCATCGCGTCGAGCCCCTGCATCCCCCGGGGCGCCTCGCCGTAGGTACGAATCCAATACGGATGCTGATAGCGCTCGAGAATCGGCATCCCAGCCCAGAAGGCTGCCTGGAAGATGGTGGTCGATACCTGACAGATCCCACCACCGACGACCGGCGCGGTCGTCACGCCGCCGCGCTCCTCGTCGGCCACGATGCCAAACCCGGTTACGAAGTCGTTTTTCGCGGTTACCTCACCGATGAACTCGACGTAGCTGAAGACGCCACCCGGCGGGATGAGCCAGCCACCTTCCAGCTCCACGGCTCGCTCGACGTTCTGCCGCCGTGGCTCGCTCGAATCGCCGTAATAGGTGGAAGCATCGGCAAGCACATCCGGCACCGCGATCCCGCCGATGTCCTTGGCCGTGTAGTCCGCCTTGTCGTCTCTGAGAGTCAGCGTCGCTTCGTCCTCCCCCTCGAAGATCGCCGACAGGATCGATTCCAGCGATGCCTGACGATCCAATAACCTGCCATCGGAGGACTTCGAGACCAGCGTGACCTGACCATTGACGAGCCGGAAGCGCGCGTCTTCAGCCGGATCGTCGATCTCCGCGGCGATGGCGCTGATCGTCTCCAGCATCACGGTCGAATCAAAGCCGAACAGGAACGGGTCCTCTTCGTCGGGACGCGGCGTAATCGTCAGGGCCCGGACAAGATCACCGGCCCCGATGGTGGCCTCGCTCTCATCCCAGCGAACGGTAACACCATCGCCGATCAACGCCCCGGCCTCCGCGATTCCGGCCTCGGCCTCCTGGTCAACGATCGCCGGATCGGCACGCTCGACCGAGATCTCTACCGCGTGCTCGCCTCTGGTCAGCCGCTCAATCACCTGATCGGTCGTCGCGCGTTGATCGACCGTCGCCGACTGCCGCCCAGGAACGAGCGCAAGGGTCCCACTATCATCGATCGCGATTCCGGCGTTCTCCGCCGGACGATCGATCTCCCCGGCGATGCCACGGACGAGCCGCTCGACAGCCCCGCGATCCACCGAAAGCGCTCCCGTGGAAGGCGAAACGCTCACGACCGAGCGTAGCGCATGCCGATCCACGACCCAAGATCCCTCGGCGGTCCGTAGGGTCAGCGACTCTCCGACCGCGGCCCGCGCGGCTGGAAGTCCGGCTTCGAGGTCCGCGCTTGATACCGCCGCCGGCGCGATGATCGTGCTTAGATAAACGGGGTCGGAACGCATTTCGCCGAAGCGGTCGAGGATCCGCGCCCTGGTCGAGGTTACGTCAATGGCGATACCAGGGACGTCGTCGACTAAGGCTGGCGCATCAGCTCCCACCATATCGACGTAGGCGTTGGACGAGGGCCGCACTACCGAGGGTGCGATCTGGGCGAGTTGCTGCTGAAAGAGTGGTTCGCTGATCGTCACTTGAAGTGGGACGGATTCCCGATGGAGCAGGGCTTGCGCCCAGTCCCGTGATCGCTGCCACCACGATCCACCGCGCCCGTAGTTGAACGCCGCGTCGGCGGTGGCCGCCCCGTCGAGGTCCGCGCCGACATTGCCCGGTGTGACGACGAATGACTGCCCGTCCGCCATCAGGGGTACCGGAGTCGTCGCGTAGGCGTCGAATCGCTCTTCGAGGAGCGCCGTAGCCTCGGCCCGCGTCAAGCCGCCAACCGGGTGGCCCGCCACCTGGACACCCTCGTAGATGCGATCGCCATGAGTAATCCCATAGAGCACGAGTCCAGCACAGCCGGCGATGAGAAGGAAGGCCACCGCGAATGCGAGTGTGGTGCAGACGCGCCCGAGCGCACGGAGCGCGGCTGCCGACGGTCGAGCACGGCTCAGAAGTGGCACCCGACGCGCCGGCGCCGGGCGACTCAAGGCACTCATCAACACTCCAGCGGGGAATCCTCGACGCGCATGGAGGTAGCCTACGATGTCGGGTCCGGACTGTCCAATTTTCGCACGCCTCTCCGCAGGATGCCGCGCGCGTTCCCGTTTGCGAGAGAGCCGTACCGCTGATAGACTCGCCCACTGCCTGAAAACCCGGATGCGGTGTGGCAGCCGGCCCCGCCCGGGTTACTCCGTTCAGTCGCAGTTTAGCCCGTGAAAGAGGAGCCAGAACATGCCCTCCCAGACAGCGGAAACCATCGAGACCGCCAACGCTCCGGCGGCCATTGGTCCGTATTCCCAGGCTATCAGGGCGAATGGGATGCTCTTCACCGCGGGGCAGATCCCGCTCGACCCGGCGACGATGGAGCCAGTCAGCGGTGGCATCCGGGAACAGGCCGAGCAGGTGATGAAGAACTTGGCGGCGGTGCTGGATGCGGCCGGATCGGACTTCGATCGCGTGGTCAAGACTACCTGTTTCTTGACCGATCTCGGCGACTTCGCGGCGTTCAACGAGGTCTACGCCGGTGCCTTTGGCAATAGCGCACCGGCCCGGAGCACGGTTCAAGTCGCCGCACTGCCGATGGGCGTCCTCGTCGAGGTCGAATGCGTTGCCCTCGCTGATTGAAGGGCCAACATCGGGTGGTGTCCGATCCAAACGTCGCGGTATACTCTCCGCCGTCCGGGCGCGTAGCTCAGTTGGTTAGAGCACGCGGTTCACATCCGCGGGGTCACAGGTTCGAGTCCTGTCGCGCCCACCCAGCATGAGAGTCGGCACTCGCCTTCCGGCGGTTCCCCAGGCCGCATGCCTCCAGTCAGGCCCGCACAGGTTCTGGACCAAATCGCTCCAGTACCCCGTGCTACTGAATCATCCGGATCACAACCGGCGACCCAGCGTCGTCCCGGCTCCAGCCTGGATCACTGGGTCCCAACGTGATGAAGTTATCGATCAAGAGTCCGTTTGTATCCTGACAGTTGCTGCCCACGCAGGTGACGTAGAAGGGTGCAAATCCGACTACCCAGATTTTCTGGCTCGCCGGCGTCGGGCTATTGATGGCCACAGGCAGAAACATGACACAGCCGGTGTAGTTGGGCGGGATACAGCCCCCCACCCCCTGGACCGGGGTGAAATCGACACCTACCTGTGTCCCTGTGTGGTATTTAAACCACCCTGGCACGGTGGCTGATTCGTTGCCAGCGTCGGCCATTCCCTTCCAGCCCTCGGGGGTGTCGCAGTCAGCTTTGTCCTTGGGACCACCTGCACTTCCCGTACCAATGTTCTGGTCTCTCACACGGAACGTATATCCTACAAAGTCTGAAATAACTTTCCCGTCTGCACTCATGATGGAAAAACTGCGGTCGATCGGTGCTCCTGCCTTGTCTTTTATTGCCCATGCGGAGCTACCGCACAAGATGAACGGGGCGTCTTTCGGCGGGTTCCTCAGCCGTTCCACGCGCGCCGTAGCCTGCGCGGTCAACTCTAACGTTTCCGGGGCACCGGGCAAGACGCGGATAAAAAACGTGTCGTGGACCTCCGTCACTTCAGCATGGACGCCGGTTGCCGCGGCCGGAACAGTCGAGGTACATGCGTCCAGCATTGGGTCCGGTGGTTCCTTGAACGTATCGTCGATATACCGGCACACGGTCATCGATTGCGCCGACGACAGCCTGTTAGCGCTCGCTGTTGCGAAGGTGTTTGCCTCGGTGTACGCCGAGGTCGGTGCCGTATCCTTGTATTTCACCACCTGTCGTGCGCCCGCCAGGGCTGCCGCGTCCGCCGCATTCTGAATCGTTCGTCTCTGTGCAAAGGCCATGCCGAGATCCGTTGCCAAGCCCAGCATGCCGACCATAACAATAGAGAACATCGCGAAAAGAACGATGATCTGTCCCTGAGAGGCTTCACGCATCTCTCGCCGCACTGGCACATCCTGGGTCTCGTTCACGACATCACCCGCATGGCCGCTTTCGCCTGGAGAGGAACCGCCCCAATCCCAAAGTACGTCGCCAAGAATCCAGTCGCCACGGGCGTAAAGGTGTACGAGACGGTTACCTCGAAGATCCCAGTGCCATTGACCGCTGTGCAATTGCCGGAGCACGCCGTAGTCACGGTGCTCCCATTTGGGATGCCGTGCGCGTTTACCGCGGCGACGGCGCCAGCCACATTGGCCGGATTTCGCGCGCCCACTCCGGCCCCCTCGCGTGCCGCGTTCCGGATTTCGGTGTAGTCGAAGAACATCCGGCCGAGATCGACCGTACCGAGCAGAATCAGCAACAATACGGGCAGGGCGAGCGCCAACTCAACCAAACCCTGGCCTGACCGGCGTCGTCGTCTTCTCGGCGAGCTCATTCCCCATAACCTCCATGCGAGGGTGTCATTCAATCATCACGGATGCCGACGCGTCGAGCGGTGGAACGGTGATGCCAAGGAGCGATCCTGTGATGAGGTTGAAGCGGTAGGTCGCGGTGACGGTCACCATGTCTCCGGGTGTGTTGCTGCCGCAGCAAACGTTGATATTCGCATCGGCCAAATTGAGCCCGACACCTGTATCCCGAACCTTCTGCCTAATCGCCGCTGTACCCGTCGGGTCCACCTTCGCCACCCGCGCCCCCTCACGCACCGCGTTGTGGAGTTGCGAGTACTGATAGATCGCGCGGCCAAAATCCAGCGTCCCGAAGACAATCACCAGGAAGACCAGGCTTGCGAGCGCAAACTCGACTAGCGCCTGGCCCGACGAGACCCGCCGTGGCGACTCCGGTCTGAGCCGGCCTAGATGCTTGCCGCAAGACTGTTTGCTCATGGTCGTCGAGTCACACCCCAAGGCGCTCCGCGCCCCCTCCCTCTACTCCGGACCATCCCATCTTGCGGCCCTGCCGCCCCCTGCGCTAGGGACCTACGGTAGGAATCGTGGCGGGACTATTGGACCGCCGCCTAGCACCCGTTCGTCGCGTTCGGCGACAACCATGCTTCGGCAGCCGAATGCCATACACCGGTCCTCGGCAGCCAGTACGATCGAGAGTCGTGACTGCGTGCCATGCAGGTGGTGCCTACCGCTTGACCGGTTCCCGAACGTGGCCTGACAATACGGTTATCCATTGGCCTGGCGGCCGATGGCGCAAGGAGGCCCCCGGCCGCTCCGGTTGGGTTTCCGGTTCGCATTGTTTTCAGTATCCTGTAGGATATTGGCCTGTCACCAAGAGGCGCGCCACGCGCTGGCGGGGAGGAAACGCATGAGGCGGGAGCAAACCCTGGCCGACCGCATCACCGGCTCATCGGTGTGGCGTTCGGTCGTCCGGCACGGGTATCCGGACACCCAGCGCAATCAGGCGCTGATCATCGCCAGCAACGTCTTTCTCCACATTCACCCGGTCAAGATCAAGCGGTACGCCACCAAGGTGACCTACACCTTCTGCCTCGGCGGCCTCTCCTTCTTCATGTTCCTCGTGCTGACGATGACGGGCGTCCTGCTGATGTTCTACTACGTGCCTTCCGTGGATACCGCCTACACGAACATGCAGGAGATCGAGTCAAGTGTGACCTTCGGCCAGTTGATGCGGAACATGCACCGCTGGTCGGCCCAGGGCATGGTCATTGCCGTCTTCCTTCATATGGGGCGGGTCTTCTACACCGGCTCCTATAAGCCGCCCCGTGAGTTCAACTGGGTGATCGGCGTGCTCCTCTTGGTGACCACGTTCCTGCTCTCCTTCACCGGCTACCTCCTCCCGTGGGACCAGCTCGCGTTCTGGGCCATCACCGTCGGTACCGAGATCGGTGGCGCGGCCCCGCTGCTGGGTGACCGGGTCGCCTTCCTGCTTCGCGGCGACTACCAGATCGGCCAGAGCACGCTGATCCGGTTCTACACGCTCCACGTCATCTTCTTGCCGCTTGTCGCCGCGTTCCTGATGGCCGTCCACTTCTGGCGGATCCGGAAGGATGGCGGCATCTCCGGCCCGCTCTAGGCGGGGTCGCGCTGGGATAGAGGAGAAGCACGATGGCGGAATTGGTACAAGAGCAACCCGGCCAGGGCTACGCGCCCATCGACGAGGCGAAGCGGCAGCGGCTGCTGGAGCTGGTCCGGGGCCGCGCCATGGCCCGGCCCACCGACCTGGCCGAGGACGAGGTCATGGTCTGGCCGTCGCTGGTCGTTGTCGAAGCCGTCTGCGCGACGGTCTTCCTCCTCGGCCTGGTTCTTCTTTCCGTGCTCGTCAGTGCGCCGTTGACCGCCCGGGCGAACCCGAATCAGACGCCCAACCCATCGAAGGCGCCCTGGTACTTTCTGAACCTGCAAGAGCTGCTGCTGCACATGAACCCTGGCTTGGCGGGCGTGATTATTCCGACCATCGCCCTAGGGGCGATCGCCGCGATCCCGTACATCGACCGCAGCCCGCTGGGGGTGGGCATCCTCGGCACGTCCTCTAAGGGCCGGAAAATCATCGCCTTTACCACCGTCTACACGGTGATCGTCCAAGTCAGCTTCGTGGTTCTCGATGAACTATCGGGACGTCGCCAGTTCGGGGTCGGCGCCCTCTTGGAGGAGGCCGGTGCACCCGAGATCGTCTACGCGCAGATCCTACCTTCGCTGATTATTCTGGCCGCAATCGCCCTCCTGATGATTCTCGTGCAGGTCATCTTCAGACCGACGCGTCGCGAGATGATCATCGCCCTATTCACCGGGTTCATGGTCACGTTCATCGTATTGACGATTTTTGGCACATCGTTCCGGGGTGAGAATCAGGATCTAACGTGGCCGTGGAACCTGCCGCTAGAGCATCATTAGATGCATAGGAAATGACGGAATTAGGACGCACCCTCCGGCCGAACTGATCGTCGGAGAGCGTCGAGGGGCAATAGATCATGAAACCACTTTTTCGCACTGTCGCTGGCCTCGCCTTGGGCAGCTTCGCAACGCGCCTAATCGCCTTGCTCGGCCGGTTCCATTCGTCGCCTAATGGCGTCCACCGGCGCACCTCGCGCCGCACCTTCACCCGCAATGCCGCGCTCGGTGCCGTCGGCATCGTCACGGCCGAGATCGCCGCTGGGTTCGCCGTCTTCTTCTGGCCGAACAAAACCGGAGCGTTCGGTAGTGAAATCGCGGTCGCCGCGGATCAGATCCCCGAGGTCGGCGGCGTGCCCTTCCGCCATGCTCCCGGTAAGTTCTTCGTCGTCCACGCCGAGGAGGGGCTGCTGGCGATGTACACCAAGTGCCCGCATCTCGGCTGCACGGTTCCCTACCTGCAGGGTGCCGACCCCCCCTTCCAGTGCCCATGCCACGGCAGCCACTACAACTACGTCGGTGAGCGCGTGGCTGGCCCGGCTCCCCGTCCGATGGACTGGATGCCTATCTCGATCGATGAGACTGGAACCGTGTTCGTGAATACCGGCGACATTCGTCAACGTGAGGAATTCGACCCCAGCCAGGCCACACCGATTCAAGTCTGATTCGATTCAAGGAACTGAGTATGCGGCTCAGCGGATACCCTTTGTCAAGAGCGGCGGCAGCACATCGGTCGCCGCTCGCCAGCCACTAGGAGCGGATACGTGGGAGCAGTTCAACGCCTAGCCCTCGTGGTGATCATTGGCCTCACGGCGCTGGCGACTCTGCTTGTCATCTACCTCGCCGACGAGCCAAACCGAAGAGCGGCCGAAGCTCAGGAGCAAGAGGAGGCCTCGCTCGAACGGGCGATGGGCGCATACACCCAGTTCTGCGTCTCCTGCCACGGTCCGGCTGGCCGCGGCTTCCTCGAAACGGGTCGCATCGGCTGGCCCCTTGCCGGGGACTACGTCGGCCCCAAGGACCCGAACTTCAAGGAAGGCGAGGACGAGCGTTCACCGACCGAGCGCAACCAGACCGAAAACCCGGTGGAGTGGGACCGTCGCGAGGCAACGATTGCCGCCGCGATCTACGAGGGACGGGGGGCAATGCCCGCCTGGGGCGAAGACTTCGGGGGCGAGCTGAACGACGAGCAGATCCGGGAGCTCGTCCTCCTCATCCACGAGGGTGACTGGAACGAGGTCTACAACTACGTCATCGAGGCAAACGAAGGCTATCCCACCGTGCCCCCCGCCGGTGGTGGCAATACTGGCCGCACCAATGTCGCGATTTCCGAGGCCGAAGCAGAGGATATCATCCAGATCAACGCCGTTGGTCTCGAGTGGGAACCAGATGTCGTACAGATTCCTGTCAGTGGTACGATCCAGCTCGTTAACGAGTCCGACATCTTCCATACGTTCGTAATCGAGGGCTACAACGACGACAACCCCATTGATATGCCGGTTGGCGAGACCGTCCTATGGGAAGTGCCCGATGATCTCCCGCCACGTGAGTACACCTTCTACTGCTCGGTACCCGGCCACGCCGAGGCCGGCATGGTGGGCAGCATTACCATCCTGCCAGCGCTCGATAGCGAGCCGGAAGATGAAGGTTCAGCGGTAGAGGTCCAGCCGGAGGCGACGACTCCCGGAGAGGGAGAACTGGAGAATGTTACGCCGGAGCTTCCGTCAGACCAGGAATCCCCTGAGCAGAGAGAAGAGGTTGGTTCAGCAGCCGAGGCGTCGGCGGACGCACCGACGCTTGAGGCATTTGACATCGGCTGGGAGCCAACGGAACTCACGGTGGCAGCCGGCGGAACGATCACAATGGTCAATACCGGGAACGCGCAGCACAATTTTGCGATTGACGGCTATCACGACGGCGAGGTGCTTCAAGACATCCCGGTTGGTGGGGAGCCCGTAACCTGGCAAGTCCCCGACGACCTCGCTCCCGGCACGTATACCTTCTTCTGCGCGGTACCAGGTCACCGCGAAGCTGGTATGGAGGGCACGCTCACCGTCACCGAATGATGCTTCGCGCTCACCATTGAAAGCCCATAGGTGACGGTTGAAAGCTCTCGAAGGAGAACACGACGATGATCGTCAACAACCTCGCGAATTTTGGTGTCCTAGCCGATACGGTCGAGGTCGTTCTCGCGGTCGTGATGATGTTGGGCGGCATCTGGGTCACCCATCGCATCCAGGTCTGGGCCGACAGCCTCGGCGAGCACCCGCCTGCAGCGAACATCGGTCTCGGCGGCGCCGCCGACCGCACCGAGGAGAACCCCTTGCGTCGCTAAGCAGATGGGTACCTCTCACGGCGAACACCCGTCTCCCCCCGACGCCCCCTCTTCCTAGCGCTGCGCTCACGCGCACTGGAAGAGGGGGCACGGTCCCCGAGTTCAGTGAGGATACGTCCAATCCCTATGCCATTCAGATCCAACGACCGTCCCCCGAAGACATACCTCTGGTGCAATCATTGCCGCCGCAGCTTCGGCCATGGCGATCTCGACGATGGGTCCTGCCCGGTCTGCAACGGCGACGTCCAGGAGATGGGCCGCCTATCGGCCATCGCCCGTGGGATCATGGCAAACGAGCTTGTCGCTGGTGATATCCGGACCAAGCATCGCCAGCTTGTCCGCCTGATTTGGACTCAGAACGGCATGGGCGAACGGTACTATCGCGTCCTCAGTCCCAATCTCCCCTACAACAAGTTCGAGGCTCGAGTCACGGAGCTGCTCTGCCAGGGCGCCGAAGAGGGCTGGGTGCGCTTCGTCCTCCCTGCGGCTCCGAGCGGCGATGAGTCGGCCTACCGGGTCGAGTTTGATAGCGAGGAGCGCTTCGTCCATGAGTTGGAAGCGCTCTTCACCAGCCGATCATCAACCGGTTGACGTTCAGCGCCGGCGCGTTCCGCGCGTTGTGCGTCCTGGGTACGCTCAGGCGCGGTATGCTTTCGCCTGGTGAGTGGCGAACCGGTCTCACCATCACGTTGTTCTCGTATCACCAGGGCGGAGGCACCGGCGTTGGCTGAACGGCTCGTCAATGAGCGCACGGGGCAGACGGTGTTGGCAACCATAGAGCGCGCGCGTGGTCCATGGAAAAGCTTTCGGGGTCTGATGTTGCGGAAATCGATCCCGGACGATTATGGTCTCTACTTCACTCCCGCGCAGGGGATCCACACGCAGTTCATGCGCTTCCCGATTGACCTGATTTATCTCGACGAGGAGCACCGCGTCGTCAAGATCCGCGAGGCGATGCCTCCGTGGCGATTGGACTTCACGCGAGCTGCCGCCGTCATCGAGACGAACACCGGGATAGCTCGTGCGGCCGGCATTGCGCCCGGCGATCAGCTGCGAATTGAATCGATCGCGGCGGAATGACCACTTCCGCCAACCCGAGTGAAGGCTCCACGGCGTGAACGCTTCAGGTCGCCGGCAGGAAACCGACGCTCACGAACCCTCTGGTGCCTCCACGCGGACCGTTGCCAGCTATGCGGCCGCGGTCGCTGCGGACACCGCCGCGCCCGGAGGTGGAAGCGTCGCGGGGGTCGTCGGCGCCCTCGCGGCCGCCCTGACAGAAATGGTCTGCCATCTTTCCGCGGGTCGTGCGGCGGGGCTCGAGACCGACGCCGAACTAGCGACCACCATGGAACGAGCGTCCACCCTTCGCGCCCGTCTTCTCGCGCTCGCCGGCGACGACGAAGCTGCCTACAGCGGCTATGTCGCCGCCACCAGGCTGCCGAAGAGGACTGATGCAGAGAAGTCGGATCGCCACGCGGCTTTACAGCGAGCGCTTGGGACCGCCGCCGATGTTCCGTTCGCTATCGCGACCGCTTGTCAACAGACTTTGGACGGGCTGGAGCCTCTCGCCGCGGGCGGGAACAAACACCTTGTCTCCGACGTCATCGTCGCCGCGCTCTGCGCCGAAGTCGCGGCCCGGGCCGCCTTGCTCAACGTCGAGGTCAACGCACGCTTGATGACCGACAAGGGACGCGGCCAGACCTACCGCCAGAACGCGGCGGATCTTGAGCAGACCGTCCGGGACCGCGCGGCAACCATCATCACGACGGCCACCGCACGCCTCTAATACGAGTACGAGTTTCGGTAAATACCGGCGCCTCGCCTGAGCCGCGACTGGTCGCGACAGCCCCGCTGAATCAGCGCACCGCTATCTCAATTGCCTCAGCGAGGGTTCCCACGGCTAGCACGTCGACACCGGTCTCCGACTTCGTCGGCCTTCGCTCACTAGTCCCCGGCGCGATCACTCGACTGAAACCAAGCCTCCCGGCTTCGTTGATGCGGCGTTCGAGTTGATTGACCGACCGGATCTCACCCGAGAGCCCGATCTCACCAATCGCTACCGTGCGTGCATCGACCGCGCGGTCGCGAAAGCTGGACGACACGGCGATCGCCACCGCCAGATCCGCGGCCGGCTCGGCGACCCGCAGGCCGCCAACGACGTTCGCGTAGATGTCTTGCCCACCCAATCCCAAACCGACCCGCTTCTGCAGCACGGCCACCAGCAGTTGCAACCGTCCGGCGTCAAGCCCGTTCGCGCTGCGACGGGGCAGCCCAAATGCGGTTGCGGTCGTCAGCGCTTGGATCTCGACGAGGATCGGCCGGGTGCCCTCCATGGTGACCGCCACGGTCGAGCCGGGAGCGCCGCTGCTTCGCTCCTCCAAGAACGCCTCTGACGGATTGCGGACCTCCCGCAATCCCGTGTCCGCCATTTCAAAGACACCGACCTCATCCGTCGACCCAAAGCGATTCTTCACGCCGCGGAGAATCCGGTATTGGTGATAACGGTCGCCCTCCAGGTACAGCACCGCATCCACCATATGCTCCAACACGCGGGGGCCGGCTATGGTGCCTTCCTTCGTCACATGTCCGACAATGAGCACCGGCACCCCGCGCGGCTTCGCCCATTGCATGAGTCGCGCGGTGCATTCGCGCACTTGGGATACGCTGCCGGCTGCCGATGTGATTTCCTCGACCCAGACAGTCTGAATCGAGTCGACGATGAGCAGGCTGGGGCGCTGCTGCTCCGCGACGTCAATGATCTCCGCCAGATTCGTCTCCGACAACACCAGGAGATCGTCTGCCTCCACGCCCAGCCGGTCGGCACGCAGCTTGATTTGCTGCGTCGACTCCTCGGCGGAGACATAGAGAACCTTCCCCGCTTGCCCCGCCACGCTGGCGGCTACTTGAAGCACGAGCGTCGACTTCCCAATTCCGGGGTCGCCTCCGATGAGAACCAGAGATCCCGGCACCAGACCACCGCCGAGGACCCGGTTCAGCTCTTGGATTGGGACCATAACTCGGTGCGCTTCCGCGGAGCCCACCGCCGAGAGCGGTTGCACCCGTTCTCCCGCCCGGCCGGCGGCTCGGCCGCCTCCACCCGGACGGCGATCCTCAAGGGTCTCTACCATCGAGTTCCAGGTTCCGCAGACTGGGCAGCGCCCGAGATATCCGGGGCTCACTGCACCGCATTGCTGACATACCCACGTCGTCTTTACTTTCGGCATTCATGCTTTCCTTGTGGCACCGCACCTCATCGGCCAGGCCCGTTTCCGCCAGCCGGTCTTTCACGCGCGAAGAGGGCGACCCTCGGGCCGCCCCCTTCCACTTTCCGAGGCTGGTCGACTAAACGCGCGCTATGACACTCCGACCGGCGTGAGCTCCTCGACCGTGGTCAGCTTCAAGAGGTCGTCCTCGACCTCGACGCGGACCGTATTCCCCGCTTGGAACCGGTTATTCAGCAGGCCCTCGGCCAGCGGATCCTCAATGAGGTTCTGGATAATCCGGCGGAGTGGCCGTGCGCCATAGGTGTGGTCGTAGCCGCGCTCGCCGATGAGGTCCATCGCCTCGCGCGTCACTTCGAGCTGGATCTCCTGCTCGCCCAACTGCTCCCGGACGCGCTGCAACTCGAGGTCAACGATCTCCCGGATCTGCTCGGATGTCAGCGAGTGGAAGACGACCACCGCGTCGATCCGGTTCAAGAACTCCGGCCGGAAGGTCTGCTTCAACTGACCCATGACCTTATCGCGCATTTTGTCGTACTCGCGCTGCTCGGCCGTATCCGGGTCCTCTTTGAAGGCGAAACCAAGCGTGAGGTCGCGCGTGATTTGCTCGGCGCCGACGTTGGATGTCATAATGATGATCGTGTTTCGGAAGTCGACTTTCCGCCCCTTCGCGTCCGAGAGATTCCCATCCTCCATGATCTGGAGGAGCATGTTGAACGCCTCGGGATGGGCCTTCTCGATCTCGTCAAGCAGAATGACCGAGTACGACTTCCGCCGCACGGCCTCGGTCAACTGGCCGCCTTCCTCGTAGCCGACGTAGCCCGGAGGCGCCCCGACCAGACGGCTGACCGCGTGCCGCTCCATGAACTCCGACATATCGATCTTGATCAGGTGATCCTCGGAACCGAACATGAACTCGGCCAGCGCCTTCGCCAGCTCGGTCTTGCCCACGCCCGTCGGGCCAAGGAAGATGAAGCTCCCAATGGGCCGCTTCGGATTCTTGATGCCGGCGCGAGCACGGCGGACCGCTTTGCTGAGGGTCGTGATCGCCTCTTCTTGACCGACAATCCGCTCATGCAGCGAGTCTTCCATGTGGAGGAGACGCTCAGACTCTTCGCCCGCTATCCGCTGGAGCGGGATACCCGTCCACATCGAAACGACCTGCGCGACATCCTCTTCTGTGACGTAGGTCTCGTCTTCGACCTGCTCGTCACGCAGCGCTTGCTCTTGCGAGTCGATCCGGTCACGCAGCTTTCGTTCACGATCCCGAAGCTCGGCCGCTAGCTCGAATTCCTGGCCATTGACCGCCGCCTCTAACTCGCGCTGGAGCGAGTGGAGTCCCATCATCGCCTCTTTGAGGCTGGGAGGAGCGGCCGACCGGTACATCCGCACCCTCGACGCCGCCTCGTCAATGAGGTCGATGGCCTTGTCCGGCATGAACCGGTCGGTGACATACCGGGCCGCAAGGTTGGCGGCCGCCGTGAGCGCGTCATCGCTGATCTTGAGGCGGTGATGCTCTTCGTACAGCTCGCGAACGCCCGTCAGAATCTGGATCGTCTCCTCAACGCTCGGTTCATCCACCTGGACCGGTTGGAACCGGCGCTCCAGCGCGGCGTCTCGCTCGATGTACTTCCGGTACTCATCGAGCGTCGTCGCGCCAATCGTCTGCAGCTCACCCCGCGACAGCGCCGGCTTGAGGATGTTCGCCGCGTCGACGGCACCTTCGGCGGCGCCGGCGCCGACGAGCGTATGCAGCTCGTCGATGAAGAGCACGCTCCCGGTTTCCTTCACCTCGGCAACGATCTTCTTGAGCCGCTCTTCAAACTCGCCGCGATACTTGGTCCCGGCGACCAACGCGCCGATGTCGAGTGCAACAAGACGCTTATTCTGCAACTGCTCCGGCACATCGCCATTGACGATTCGCTGGGCGAGGCCTTCCACAATCGCGGTCTTCCCGACGCCCGGTTCGCCAATCAGGGCAGGGTTGTTCTTTGTTCGCCGCGAGAGGATCTGCATAACGCGGTCGATCTCCATCGACCGCCCGACCAGCGGGCCGAGCTTGTTCGTCCGCGCCGCTTCGGTCAGGTCAAAACCAAGGGCATCCATGTAGGGAGTCTTGGTCTGCTGCTTCGAGCCCTGGCTGTAGCCGGAACTTTGGCTGACGACTTGCATGACCTGGGCACGAACCTTTTCGAGGTTGACGCCGAGGCTCTCCAGCACGCCGGCCGCGATCCCTTCACCCTCACGGACAAGTCCCAGGAGGAGATGCTCGGTGCCGATATACGGGTGATTCAGCCGTCTCGCCTCATCGACGGCGAGCTCGATCACTTTCTTGGCGCGTGGAGTCAGGCCGATTTCGCCCATGACCATCGTCTCGCCCCGGCCGATGATGAACTCAACGGCGGAGCGCACCTTCGGCAACTGGACGCCCATATTACTGAGCACACGGGCCGCCACGCCGTCCCCCTCACGCACGAGTCCCAAGAGGAGATGTTCGGTACCGATGTAATTGTGGTTGAAACGCTGTGCTTCTTCCTGCGCCAACGTCAATACTTTGCGGGCTCGCTCCGTAAACTTGTCGAACTTCTCCGCCATGGTCTTGTTCCCCCGACACCTTGGGACGGTCAACCCGCTCGACCGCCCTGCCGCGAATGTTCTCCGTTAAGCATACGCAATTCCGCGACCGCTAGACGCCTCGGCTGGTACTTCATCACCTCGCGACAATCGGCTTGTCGGAGATTCGCAAACGGCAGGCACATGATGCGCCCGCCGTTTGCCATCGAATGCCGGTTGTCGCGGGAACATGTTGGGCGGCCCGCTCTGGGTCTACCCTCCTCGCGGTGGAATGGGGGCTACTTGTCGCTCTCGTCGCCCTCATCTACTCCCGCCTTCGCTGGCCCATCGTCGGCCTGCTCCGCATCGGATGCCGCCTTCGGCGTCGCTGCCGCTTTCGTAGTGGCCTTCACCTCAACGGTCTCCGACTCGCCACTGTCATTCGTGGCGTCTTCATCTTCCGTAACTGCCCCAGGCGCGGCCATGGCCTGCTCGTCTGTCGCCTCCACCACGGCGGAGGCGCCTTCCGTCACTACGTCGTTTGAGTCCTCGTCCGATTGTGCCCCCGCCATGGCGAAGGCCAACTCCATCGCGGACATTTCCCCCGCGTTGGCTTCGACTCGAACCTCCGGCTGCGCCTGCTGCCGTGGCGCCGCCTTGGTCTTCGGCTTCGGCTGCTGGCGTTCAGTCGGCATCTGGAATTTCGCGAGATTTGGATTCGGCGCGGCCTCGACCGCCTCGGGCTCGATCGCCGTTTCCGCCGGCGCGGACGCTCGTTGCTCGTCGTCCTCGTCTCGACGCTCGGACGCCCCTGAACCGATCTCGATACCTTCAGCTTCCAACGCCGCATGAATGCGCTGAACTTGTTGGTCACGCTCCCCGAGGACGCCTTCGCCAAAGACCTCGATCAGCTCCTCATCCGGCGTATCCAGGGCGCGGCGTAGGCTGAGGCCCATCCGGCGCCGTTGTGGGTCGATACGGATGATCCGCAGGAGCAGCTCTTGCCCTTCCTGGACGACCTGCTTCGGGTGCGAGATGCGCTCGTCCGTCAGCTCGGAGACGTGAATCAGCCCTTCGACGCCGTCCTCGATCCGGGCAAATGCGCCGAAGTTCGCGAGCTGGGTCACCGTGCCGCGCACCAGTTGCCCGACCTCGTAGGCCGTCGCCACCCGGCTCCATGGCTCGGGCTGCGTCCGCTTGATGGACAGCGCGATCTTCTTCTCCTGGGAATTGATGCCCAGGACGTAGACGTCGACCTCCTGGCCGATCGTCAGAATTTCGCTCGGGTGCCGGACGCGGCTCCAAGATAGCTCGGAGAGGTGGACCAATCCGTCGGCGCCGCCGATGTCGACGAAGGCGCCGAAGTCGCAGATCGATGACACGCGACCCCCGCGAACCTCACCCTCGGTCAGCTCGGCGATCAACTTCTCTTTCATCTCGTCGCGACGCTCTTGGACAGCCTGCCGCTCCGACAGGATCAACCGGTTCCGATGGCGATTGATCTCAATGACCTTCAACGGCAGCGACGTGCCGATCAGGCGCGCCATATCAGCCTGCTTGCTGGCTTCATCACCGCCGCGAATCTCGGACACCTGCGATGCCGGGACGAAGCCCCGCACGCCGTCGAGGTTCACGAGAAGGCCGCCCTTGTTGTAGTTGGTCACCTCGGCTTCGATAACGTCATTCGCCTCGTGGATCTCTTGCAAGCGCCGCCAGCTCTTCTCTTGGCGTGCCCGGTTCAGTGAAACGACCGGGTGCCCTTCGGGATTCTCTGGTTGGACGACGAAGACCAGGAGGGTGTCACCGACGCGAAGCGCCTGCTTCTCCTCCGGTGTGAGATCCGAATACTCCCGTGCCGGGATGATCCCTTCCGACTTGGATCCGATATCGACCAGGAGCTCGTCCCGGTCGATGTGCATGATGACTCCGTCCATCACGTCCCCATATTTCAGGGTCTGATAGCCGTTTGTCGGGTCGCTGAGGAACGCTTCCATCAACGACGCGCCATCCATTAAGTCACCATCGCTAGAGCCATTCGCGCTTTGCTCGCGCTCAGTTGTGGCCACCGCGCTGGCGGCTGCGTCTTCCAGCGGAGTCATTGCGTCTTGCTCTCGAACGTCCGAACCGTCCATAGACCTTCCTTAAAAAGCGACACGGACGCGGATTGTCGCCGCCCTGGTCGGGCCATCAGCGCTTCCAAGGACGAGTATCCGCGTGTGTTCAGTATAGCCGTCGCCGTTGATCGCACGCAACCGGGGCAGATTGGTCGAGACCACCACGTCCGCCCTGCCGCTCGAAGCGTCCCTCACCACCGCTACGGGTACCAGGCCTCGAGCGTTTCCCCGATCGCCGCGACGGCCCGTTCCAGCTCCGGTTCCTCGACCCACCCCATGTGACCGATCCGAAGGATGTCGTCGACGATTGGACCCTTTCCGGCCTCGAGCTCGATCCCATGACGCTCCCGCATCGCCGCCACAAGGTCCCGGGCGGGAATACCCTCGGGAGGGCGGACGCCCGTCAACGTATTCGAGGCGTAGGCGGGATCCGGGAAGAGTTGCAACCCCAGGGCGGCCACTGACGCCCGGACGACCTCTCCGACGCGCCGGTGTCGCTCCCAGACGCGCTCGAGCCCCTCCGTCTCGATCAGCTCCAGCGCCGCCCGGAGCGCGTAGAGCATCGTCAATGGCGGCGTCGTAGGGCTCATCCCGTTCGCGGCATTACGTCGCGCCGCCCCGAAGTCCCAGAAGTACCGCGGGAATCTGGCGTGTTCATACGCCTCCCAGGCCCGCGGGCTTATCGCCATGAGCAGCAACCCCGGCGGACACATCCACGCTTTTTGCGATCCAGAGAGGACGACGTCGAGCCCCCAGGCATCCGTCTCCAGTGGGAGCCCGCCGGCCGCGCTGACCGCGTCGACAACGACGAGCGCACCATGGTCGCGCACGACTGCCGCAACCTCCGGGAGCGGGTTCGTCAGCGCCGTCGACGTCTCGTTATACGCAACGAGGACGCCCTTTGCGTCGGGAGTCTCCTCCAATGCTCTTCGCACCGCTTCGGGCGTTACCGCTTGCCCCCACGGCACGTCCAATCGCCGCACGTCGAGGCCAAACGCCGCCGCGACCTTCGCAAACCTATCGCCGAAGTCACCGGCAACGGTTGCCAGCACCCTATCGCTGGGCGAGAAGAGATTGACGATGGCCGCCTCCCACCCCGCGGAGCCTGACCCCGGCCAGATGAAGACGTCGTTATCGGTCCGATGCACCCGCTGGGCCAGCCGCAACGTCTCGGTATAGAACTCCCGAAACGCCGCGCCCCGGTGCGGCATCATCTCCCGCTGCATCGCCTCCATCACCGCCGGCGGCACCGGCGTCGGCCCAGGGATCCGCAGCGTTTCTCGGCTTGTCTTCGTCATCTTGCTCCCCGCTCAAAACTGCACACGGTTCGGGGAACCGCGCCTTAATCGGCTCCGGATGGAAAAGAAGTATCTACTATGGTGACCGGTGACCGGATGCTGACACGGCGGACGTGGATTGGGCGACGTTGGGCGAACCGGTCTATTGGCCGTATCCGGGAGCAACCCTCTCTGAACTCGGGGACTCAATCGTCGCTCCCGGATACAGCCCGACACAAGATCGGCCCCTGCATGAGTGGCAAGGTGAACGCCGTAGAGGGGACCTCGTGCCCCCGCGTGGGCCGGGATACGGTTGGTCGCGGTCGCCCCATACGGTCCGGGAGAGAAAAACGAGTCCCTTCCCCGATTCTAGGAGAGGGGCTTTCGGGTGGTGGGTGTAGGCACTCCACGGCAGGCGGGCTTGACGCAGGGCGACCACATCAGGTCGCGCGTACGAGCTCATACGTCCGTGGCCGGGCTGGGTGGTTTGAGTGATCTCCACCACTGGTCCTTTTGGAGCGAGGGCGATGCGCCGCATCGCGCCCTACAACCCGTCTGCTCCTCCAAGGTCGCGGTCCCCCGGACATGACCACGACTGACACGTTCTCCCAACACCCAATCAGCGCCCCCATCCTCGCCGTCTCTCGTGTTTCCTCCTAGGTCGTCGACACCACTCCATCCACAACCTACTATCCGCAACAAGCGGCCACCGGCGGGATCCGGGCGCGCCTGGGCAGGCATGTAGGATCCTCCGGCTGGCCCCGGTCACCACCGCCACCGCTTCCCCGTGCGACACCCTTCCGCACAGGGCAGGCTAGATGCAGGTGCTCCTCATCGATGAGGTCTCTCCACCTAGTCAGACCCAATGGAGACCGGCGGGGCAGCGGCGCGTCCTCCCACCCGCACCGGCCGTGCGCCCTGGAATGTGACGTCCCACCGTGAGCACGGCCACGACACCAATCCGTAGGATGCGATGCGGTGCATCGCTCTCGCTCCAACCGCCCTTTTTCTGAACCACGAGGGCTTTGCATGAGCCCCTCCATCTCACGGCCGCACGTTCGCCAGATGTCTGGGGTCGTCGTACAGGATCAACTCCGGTTCTATCTTCTCCTCCGTGACGCGGATCAGGCCGATGCCGAAGTGTTCCTGCCAACGGCGATCTGTCGCGGAACCGGGATTGAACAGGATCGTCCCATCCACATCCTCGATCAAGGGGATGTGGCTGTGTCCGTAGACCACGCAGTCCGCTTCAGCCGCGAGGAGACGCGCCTCGTGCCGCGCCGAGCGACCACCATGACCGTGCCGCAAGACGAATCGGTGGCGACCCACCGTAAACCGCTCTTCCGGTTCCAACCGCGATCTCAGCTCGAGATCGTCGTTGTTGCCGGTTACCGCGATCAGCGGCGCTATCTCGGCCAGCGCATCGAGCACCTCGCCGGTATTCACATCGCCAGCGTGCAAGATGAGCTTGGCCTCGAACCGGCGAAACAGCGTGGGAACGTCCGGCGGCAGCTGGCGCGCGCCATGACTATGCACGTGCGTATCGCTGACGATACCGATCAGGAGTGGGGCATCGAAGGCGCGTTGCTCGGTCGGCCACTTCGGCTCAGCGAAGAGCGACCGCGCCAATGTCCGCCTCCCGCAAGACCTGTCGCACCCGGTCTGCATCCGGTTCGCTAAGCGGCTGCATCGGCGGACGCGGCAGCCCCCCGGTCAAGCCGACCGCTTCCAGCGCGACCTTCAGACCGGGTATCCCGAAACGAGACGTGACGGCCGCGTTCGGAGCGAGGAGCTTGAGCTGAAGCGCCCGCGCGGCATCGTGCTCTCCAGCTAACGTGAGTCGTCGTAGCTCCTGGCACGGCCCTGGGGCGACATTGCCAAGCGCGACAATGGCACCGGTCGCGCCGAGACAAAGAGCCGGGTAGAGGAAGCTAGCGGACCCGGCCAATACGCCGAAGTCAGGACCGGTTCGCGCGATCATCTCGCCAACCTTCGGTGCGTTGCCACCAGAATCCTTGATACCGACGATGTTGGGATGCCTGGCTAGCTCTTCCACGAGCGCCGGACCGAGATCGACGCCGGTGTACGCGGCCATCACGTAGACGATGATCGGAATCGGCGATGCTTCCGCCACGGCGTGATAGTGGGCGAGGTAGGCAGCGTCATCATAGCGAGGGGTGAAGTAGTGCGGAGTCACGACGAGCGCAAAGCCGACACCCAGCTCGGCGGCTCGCTTGGTCAGCGCGATCGTCGCCCGCGTCGACTCCGCCCCTGTTCCCGCCATCACCGTCTTCCGACCGCCGATCGCCTCGACGCCCGCCTCGATGACCCGAAGCTTCTCGTCCGTGTCGAGGAGGACGTACTCGCCATTGGAGCCGAGCAGCACGATCCCATTGAGCTCCGATCCGGCGTAGAACTCACCATTTCGCTTGAGCCCGTCGAGGTCCAGCTCACCGTCGGCGCCAAACGTGGTCGCGACCGGCGCAAAGATACCTTCCGGCACGCGATTGGAAACCCTCCCGTTGACACTCATTGCTTCTCTCCCTTCGTCAATCATCCAAACTCCCGTGCCAAACCTTGCGGCTTATGGCTCGTCCACCAGCGAGAAGATGACACCGGCCACCAGGCTAGTCAACAGCGACCCCACGACCGCTCCCCATCCGGTGACGGCCATCTCCGGAGTCAACCACGCGGCAAAGCCCCACAGAAGCGCGTTCAGCACCAGGGCAAACAATCCAAAGGTGAGGCAGGTTAGTGGTAACGTCAGAAACGTCAGTACCGGCTTGATATAGGCGCTGAGTAACCCGACGATCAGCGCAAAGATGAAAATCGCCTCGTAGCTCTCGTAGCGTACCAACCGCTGTTCCGAGATCGAGCCGACGACGAGTGTCGCCAAGGTCGCGCCGATCACATAGGTCAGTAGGCGTCTCACGCGGTCTCCTCCGCTACCTTTCGTCTCGGACGCCCCGACTTGGCAGCGCACCATGGTTAGGGCCGTCGCTGGATCGGGCGTTGAACCGATGCCCGCGCATTATACGAACCCACCGGACCACGCGCGGCGCGACGGCACGCGGCGCGGCTCGCCATGGCTCCCATGCTATCATTTAGAGAGTATCGCGAATCTACGGATCAATCCGGGGCCTTCCGGTTGTCCCTTACCCTGCATGAGCATTCACAGAAGGCAGTTCCCATGACCGTACTTCTTGAGGCGACATCCCGCCGTGATACTGACGTCGGGACCGCTGACTCCCTGGGTTGTCCGGTTGCCCGGACGGCGCGGGTCATCGGCAATCGCTGGACCCCCCTGATCGTCCGCGATCTCGCCCATGGCTCGCTCCGTTTCAGCGAGCT
>DASYWB010000126.1:0-7357 GCA_035936495.1 Thermomicrobiales bacterium | reverse complement strand
CCAGCGGGAGAAAGGCCCCGGCATGCGCTGGAGTGAGGCCGGTGCCCAAGCGGTGACCAACGTCCGCCTGCTCCTGTTCAACGACGAATGGGCCGACTATTGGGCGGCCGCCTGAGCTCCGACAATTCCTGCGCACACCCGGGCGCGGAGTCTCAAGCTCGGAAACTGGTGGGAGAGACAGACCATTCGGAGGACACAGTAAAAGGTATAAAAGGCGATATGGTGCAGCCTCGCTACAACTCGCTCCGAATGTGATCCTCCAGCGTCGTAAGGAGATTCCGTGAACATCTTCCTCGTGCTCATCGACAGCTTAAACCGGCAGATGCTGTCGGCGTATGCCCCGAGTCAGATCGCGACCCCCAACCTCGATGCGTTCGCGTGGCGAGCCTGGCGGTTCGATAACCACTTCGTCGGGAGCCTGCCCTGTATGCCGGCCCGCCGAGAGATCTTCGCCGGATTCAAAGAGGTGACCTGGCGACCGTGGGGACCATTGGAGCCGTTCGATGCACGCCTCCCCAAGCTCCTGGAGTCGCGGGGCTATGCGACGGCCCTCGTCACCGATCACTACCACTACTGGGAGGAGGCGGCCAATGGCTACATCCAGTCGTTCCAGAGCGCCGAGCTCATCCGTGGCCATGAGCTGGACAATTGGCAGCCGCTCGTCGCCGAGGAGTCGTTGCCGGAATGGGTTCAGAACATCGAGGTTTGGCGGCCCGGACTCGGCCGTCGCTACTACAGCAACGTCGCAGACTTCCGAGACGAGACGGATTTCTTCCCGGCCAAGGTCATGACCGGCGCGGCCCATTGGCTCGACAAGCGACCAACTGACACGCCGTTCTTTCTGCAGGTTGAGTCATTCGACGTCCACGAGCCGTTCGACGTGCCCGAACCCTACGTGTCGATGTACGGTGACGGCGCGGCGCGGGATCGGTTCAACCTCTGGCCGCCCTACCAGCATCCGGAGCGCTTGGCCGCGTTCATGGACCAAGCGTCACCGGAAGAGCTGGAGTTCATCCGCTCCCAGTATGCCGGTAAGCTGACGATGGTCGATCGCTGGTTTGGCGAGCTCGTCGGTGCGCTCGATCGTCACGGCCTCTGGGACGACACGATGGTGATCGTGACGACGGATCACGGTCACGATCTGGGGGAACGCGGGGCGTTTGGCAAGCAGTACCCCCACTTCGACAGCCATGCCAACATTCCGCTCTTCGTCTGGCATCCCGATCATCGGGGGAACGGCGAGACGATCTCCGCGCTGACCTCGACGGTTGACCTGTTTGGGACCGTGCTCGATGCGGCGGAGATGACGCTCCCCGAGCGAACGCACAGCCGCGGCATCCTGCCGCTGATATCGGGCGATCAGGAGGCGGGCCGGAGCGCGCTTCTCTACGGCACCTTCGGCCAGGGTCTCTGCTGCACCGATGGGGATTGGACCCTGCTCAAAGCGCCGGAGCACGATGGCCCGCTCAACTCCTACTCCTCGCTCCTCTACCGCTCCCTCGTCATCGACAGCGTCACACAGCCACGCGGCTCCGGCCACTTCATCCCCGGCGTGGAGCTGGCGCAGTGGCAGGTCCCGATTACGGCCCGTCCCATGAGCGGCATGTCCAAACGGGAGAGCTATCTCTTCCATCGTCGCGAGGACCCGGATCAGGCGGCAAACCTCTTGGAGGCAGAGCCGAAGCAGAGACGACGCATGCTTGATCTGCTCGGCGACCTCATGGAGCAGGAAGGCACGCCACCTGAGCAGTACGACCGCCTTGGACTGGGCGTCGAATCCTTGTCACCGGTAGCAATCCATCGATAGTAGACCCCAGCCACTGCCTCATCAGATGGAACACCATATCGAGAGCCGTATCGGGTTCCAGGGGGCGCTGAATCATTGGCTCCGCTTGAAGAGAACGAACCCGTGGCGTATCCTGACGACTTGTCACTGGGGCGCGCCTCGCGGGGGAAGTGGGGTGCGCGGCCACCGGTGCGTTCAATCCAGGCGACCACGACCAGTAAACAAGGACGCGCGGCCGCTTGGCAGCGGGAGAGGGGCGGGCGATAATGCGAAGCTTCTTCCACCGTCATGGGAAATTCCAACCGATTGCACCCCACGACGATCGAGAAGAATCGCACATTCCGGACGATCTCTGGGTCAAGTGCCACCGGTGCAACGAGCTCCTCTACTCCAAGGAGCTGGAGGATCGTGCCCGCGTCTGCCCAAAATGCGGCTATCACTTCCGCTTGCGTGCCCGGGAACGCATCTTCCTCCTCTCCGACGACGGCACGTTCCACGAGTGGGATAGGGCGGTCTCCCCGCGTGATCCACTCGAGTTCGCGGACAGCGGTGGCTCGTACACCGAGAAGCTTGCCAGGACCCGCCAGAAGAGCGGTGAGCGGGAGGCGCTCATCACCGGCCGGGCCACGATCTGTGATCACCGCGTCGCCCTAGCCGTCTGTGATTTTGACTTCCTCGGCGCCAGCATGGGCTCCGTCTTCGGTGAGAAGCTCGTCCGGACCGTCGAACGCGCCGCCGAGCGCCGCATCCCGCTCGTGACGATCTCCGCATCGGGCGGCGCCCGCATGCACGAGGGACTCTTTTCCCTCATGCAGATGGCGAAAACCGTCTCGGCCCTGGCCCAACTTGGCCGCGCCGGGGTCCCCCATATCGCGCTGCTGACCGATCCCTGTTACGGCGGCGTCACCGCGAGCTTCGCCACGGTCGCCGATGTCGTCCTCGCCGAGCCCGGTGCGTTGATCGGCTTTGCCGGGCCTCGCGTCATCGAGCAGATCACCAAGCAGAAGCTGCCCGAGGGGTTTCAAACCGCGGAGTTCCTCCTCGCCCATGGCATGATCGACCTGATTGCCGAGCGCACCATGCTCCGCTCGACCCTCTCCTCGATGCTGGCACACTACGCGCGCGCGGATGCCCGCCAGCAGGCGCGCCTCGCACGTCATGCCGAACGCCCAGAGGACGTTGCCCTAACGCTGACTGAGAATGGGTTGGTCGCCGCGCATGTCCCTGCTCTTGGGATCGTCTCGCACCATGAGCCAGTCATCGAGCGCGTCGGAATGGATGACTGA
Source organism: Thermomicrobiales bacterium (assembly GCA_035936495.1). Lineage (GTDB taxonomy): Bacteria > Chloroflexota > Chloroflexia > Thermomicrobiales > UBA6265 > DASYWB01. The sequence continues at coordinate 4,285 of DASYWB010000126.1, read as the reverse complement.
TGACCCTCACCGAAAGGGACGTTGCATCTCCGCTCAGCGCTTGGGATCGCGTCAAACTTGCTCGTCACCCCCAGCGACCTCACACGCTGGACTATGTGTCCGAGCTCATGGAGGACTTCGTCGAGCTGCACGGCGATCGGACCTACGGCGATGACCAGGCGTTGGTCGGTGGCCTCGCCCGGTTCGGTGAACGGACCGTCCTCATCCTCGGCCACCAGAAGGGCACCAACACGCGCGAGAACATTTCCCACAACTTCGGCATGCCGCGACCGGAAGGCTATCGCAAAGCCGAGCGTTTGCTGCGGCATGCCGCCAAATTTGGCATGCCGGTCGTCACGTTCATCGACACGCCGGGCGCCGATCCCGGCATCGGCTCGGAGGAGCGGGGTCAGGCAACCGCAATCGCCCAAAGCCTGATGACCATGGCCGAGCTGACGGTGCCGGTTGTCGCGGTGGTGATCGGCGAGGGCGGCTCCGGCGGCGCGCTGGCAATCGGCGTCGCCAACCGGATCCTGATGCTCGAGAACGCGATCTACGCCGTCGCCTCGCCCGAGGGATGCGCCGCGATCCTCTGGAAGGATGCCGCGAAGGCGCCCGAGGCCGCCGAGACGATGCGGATCACCGCCCACGAGCTCCACCGCTTCCGGATCGTCGACGACGTAATCGCCGAGCCAGTCCCCGCTCATGAACAGCCGCGCGAGACAATGCTCGCGGTGGGACGCGCCTTGACGCGCCACCTAGATGAGCTCGATGCCGTCCTGTTCAGCGGAAACGCCCGAGGACCCGATCAGATACGGGAAGACCGTCACACCAAGTTCCGCCGTATCGGTGCCTGGCGCGAGGAGATCCGGCGGGAGGGCGGGCTCCCGGCGGAACTCATTATTCCGTAGGATCGCTGCCGGCAAGCTGTCGCACGTAGTCTGGCGGTAGTTCCCAGTAGCGGGCGGCCGCAACCATCTCCGCGTGATCAGCGACGTCCTTCGCTTCCGTCAACACCCGAACCTCGAACGAGCGACCGTCGTCGGTGACGACCGTACCATCTGGCGGCGGATCGTCCGATGACGCCAGATGACTGAGCAGGATGCCCCAGACGGCTGTATTCCCATTGCTGTCTGTCGCTCCGGCCGTCTTGAACGGGGCAGCACCTTGCGTCAAGCGGGCTCTCGCGACGAATCGCGCCTCCGGTGTGACCTGCCGTATCCACTCGGGCTCCATGTCCACCCCATACCGGAACCCGTGGCTTGTTGCCGCGTTGCTCACCCTTCTCCCCTTCTCAACACCTCGCTGATCGAACCGCCATGCCGCGTCATCAAAAGCTTGGTGGAGTTTCTCGGAAACCCCTCAATGGCGGCTCGACCGGCGCATCGCGCGCCATCATCAGGACACTGAAGCGTCCCATCCCGCCTGGATCGATCAAGCGGTAGACGGCCGCTTGCGCCCGGAAGTACGTCTCGGGGTCTGTTGCGGGGTCCTGCTGCATCCGCACCAAGAAGTCGCCAAGTCCGAGCGAGGCGAGGAACGCGCCCTGGGTCGTCAACCCCGCGCTCACCAGACCCGCTTCCTGACCAGCTCGCTCCAGCGCGGTGAAATCGACGTGCGCGGTCAGGTCCTGTTGCCCAATACGCTTGAACGGGTCGTCGGTTACGGAATGCTGGCTGTAGGCGCGGACCGTTCCGGCGAGGCGGTGGCCACGGTAGAGCTCCGGGGCGGCGTACCCGTAGTCGATGATGATGGTATACCCACGTTCCAATCTGTTCGTCACGCCTGCGAACCAGCTCCCGGCCGCCGGGCTCACGTCGAGCCGGTCGCCTTCTTGGAGCTGCACGCCCCGTGCGGTTAAGTCGTCCCAAAGCGATTCGCCGAGCGCGGGCTCGGACGGCTCGCCTTCGACCTCGGCGAATCCCGGTGGCTCATCATTCCAGGTCACGTACGCCTCGCGCATGCTCTCGTTGCGGACGATCAGCCGGTGGACCGGCAGCGCATCGACTACCTCGTTCGCGAGGATGACCCCGGTGATCGGATCCTGGGCCAAGGCGAAGTCCGGATCGTCCGCGCTGACGCGATCAGCCAAGCCAACCTCGGCCATCGCCATCATCGCTTGGCCACGGCGATGCGGGTTTGGCTCCAGGAGCTGGTAGCGCAACGCCCTCGCGATCTCGGGCCGTTCTTCTGTCAGTCCCGCGATCACATCGTAGGCCAGTCCCCCGACTCCCGCCCCGTACTCCCGCACCACGAACGACTCCGGGCGGTCCAGCCGTTCCCAGCAATCGGCAATTTGCCGGGCCAGCGCGAACCCAAAGAATGGATGCAGCTCCGGCGCGGTCAGAAAATCTCCGCCCCGGCCCGGACGCCGCTCGGCGGCAAGGTAGTAGCCATGCCGTGGGTGATAGAGAGCAAGGTTCATAAATCGCGCGAAGGTGATGCGTCCGCCAGCGGCCGCGATCTCCTCACGGATAAGGGCCACGAGGGCCGGGTTGCCGAGGTCAGGGTGTTCAATGGACGTAGACATCGCCGTGATTGTAGAACGGAACCCCCAGCGCTGAGATCGAACCTGGCATAGAATGTGTTTAAGGTTTGGCTAGGCTATCCCAGAAGACGGAAAAACCCCGGCCTGTGGCCGGGGATGGAGAGGAGTCAACGTTGGGGACGGAACGACACAATGTTGCCTTTGTCGTGGGAGCCGTTGTCGGCGGCCTGACCGCCGCGACAATTACGCTGTTCCAAGCGCCTCAGTCGGGAGCGCAGACCCGGGCGGACATTCAGGAACGGCTCAAACGGATGACGACGAAGACGAGTGGCGCGGCGCAGACCGTTGCCGGTAGGACGCGGTCGTCCGTCGCCAAGAGTCGCGAGTTGGCGGCCTCGGCAGCCGGTAAGGTGCGATCTGAGGACCACTCCGCTCACCAGGAGACTGATGAGATCCTCGTCGTCGGCAAACAGACGACGAGCGGCCTAGAGCCTCCGCTCGTAGCGGGCGAGACAAGCCGTCCGCTGACAGAAGCCGAGCGCCAGGCCCTCGATCTGGATCCGACCATTGACGAGCATGCGGTTGGCACCGAGCGGCGGGAGGTCACCTCGGCAGCGGAAGCGGCGGCGCTCTTCCAGCCCGACCGTAGCACGCGGACCGATTAGCCTGGGGACACGTCATGATGGGCGGGGATCGCTTGGGGATTGGTGGTCCCTGTCATGCGATGAGAACGCTCGAGCTTTCCACCGGCACAGCGGGTCGGGACTCGGCCCGTGCGACGTTAGCGACATGAGGAGGCAGCGAGATGTTAGGACGCGCGCGGACCGCGTTGAAGTTTTTCGTGTATGGCATATTGATCGGGCTCTTCTTTGCCCCGCGGAGCGGCGAGGAGACACGGGCGCAGGTGCTCTCGTGGGTGAATCAGACCGTGAAAGACATGACCGGCAACGTCGGCGGCGACACCGCCTAAGTTACCGCTCCAGCGGGCCGGGTCACCCGACGGGTGACCCGGCCATTTCGATGTCCCATAGTCACGGCAACACTCGTGTCAGCCAGTGGCCATGATGATGTTGGAGAGTGGGGTGGCCGGTGATCCCAATCGGTGATGAGCCCTGTGACCGGCAAAAGGCGCCGGTGGTCACCACGGCGCTGATCGCGCTCAACATCCTCATCTTCTTCTATGAGCTCACCCTTAGCCCTGGCGAGCTAGCCGCCTTCTTCGCGGAATGGGCGGCCATTCCCGCGAAGATTAGCGCGGGCGAGGGTCTCCTGGGCCTGATCACCTCACAGTTTCTCCACGGTGGTGTCGCGCATATCGCCGGAAACATGCTCTTTCTATGGGTCTTCGGGGACAACATCGAAGACACCATGGGCCACTTTCGCTATCTCATCTTCTACCTGCTGACCGGTATCGTCGCCGCGCTCGCCCAGGTCGCCGTCAATCCGGACAGCATGACGCCACTGGTCGGAGCCAGCGGCGCGATCTCCGGTATCCTCGGAGCCTACATCGTCCTCTTTCCGTTGGGAAAGATCCAGACCGCCGTTCTCATCGGTTTCATTCCCATCATCTTTCTGGTTCCCGCGTGGTTCCAGATCGGCGTCTGGATCTTATTTCAATTCGTCAACGGCTTGTTCTCGCTCGGTATCCAAACGCAGGAGGTCGGCGGCGGAGTCGCCTTCTTCGCGCACATTGGTGGCTTCCTCGCCGGGGCAATCGCCATCTGGTTCTTTCGCGATCCCGACGCCTGCGAGCGCCAGCGCCGCGTCCGCGCCAGTCATCGCGCCTTCGAGCGTCTGCCGCGGCGCACCTGAGCCCTC
>DASYWB010000125.1:0-1854 GCA_035936495.1 Thermomicrobiales bacterium | reverse complement strand
GAGTATTGTTTTTCAGGTCGCCGCTTGCGGGCCTCTGGTGCTTTTTGAGCGCAATGATGGCTGCGCAGTTCTGCTATGTGGCGCAGCTGATCCTCCTTTCGCGGTCGCGCCGATCGGTCGCTCACCTTTTACCCGTGGTGCAGCTCCCGGCGAACACGCCGTCCTTTCCCCATGCCGGAACCGCTTCGCACGGCTCTAGACGGTATGTCCGTAGGTCTGATGGGGAGGCCCGTCCTAACCTTTGCAAGCATGAGCTGACGAGGGTTGCTCGGACGGACCGAGCCGAGCCTCATGCAAAGGAGGACGGACCATGGAGCACGATAGCGTGGCGTACATCGGTGTCGATGCCGCCAAAACCAAACACGCCATCGCCGTTGCAGAGGGCGGCCGAGGCGCCGAGGTGCGCTATCTCGGCGAGATCGACACCTCTCCGGCTGCCGTGGAGCGCCTGGTGCGCAAGCTGGAGGGTAAGTACAAGATCCTGCACTTTTGCTATGAGGCCGGTCCGACCGGCTACGGACTGTATCGGCAGATCCGTGCTCTCGGCCATGCCTGTGACGTGATTGCCCCCTCGCTCGTACCCACCCGCCCCGGGGATCGCGTCAAGACCAATCGCCGTGACGCAGTCACGCTGGCGCGCTTGTTGCGAGCCGGTGAGCTGACCGCCAACTGGGTGCCGGACGCGATCCATGAAGCGGTTCGCGACTTGGTACGAGCGCGTGAGGTCGCCGCGCAGGACCTGCGCAGAAAGCGCCAGCAACTCCTGTCGTTTATGTTGCGCCACGGGCGCACCTTCACCGGCCGTCGGCACTGGAGCCAAGCTCATGCGCGCTGGCTGGCCGGGCAGGCCTTTGACCATCCCGCCCAGCAGATCGTCTTTCAGGACCAGATCGATGCTATTGCGGATGCACAGATCCGTCTGGAGCGGATGGATCAACAGCTGGCCAGCATCGTGCCGACCTGGTCGATGGCGCCGGTGGTTACGGCCTATCAGGCCATGCGGGGCGTCTCTTTCTTGGTCGCGGTGATTTTCGCCGCCGAGATTGGGGACGTGCGCCGCTTTGATAGCCCGCGCCAGTTGATGGCCTTCCTGGGACTGGTTCCCTCCGAGCGCTCGACCGGCGAGACGATCCGGCGCGGCGGCTTGACCCTGACAGGCAACCGTCGGGTTCGGCGGGCCCTGGTTGAGGGTGCCTGGAGCTATCGACACCCGGCACGCGTGACCGAGACGATCCGCTGCCGACTGGAAGCCCTGCCCAAGGCGATACGAGAGATTGCCTGGAAGGCTCAGGTCCGGCTGTGTAGCCGCTACAGGCGGCTTCTCGCTGCTGGTAAGGCGGCGCCCGTTGCAGTCGCGGCGATTGCCCGTGAGATGGCGGCCTTCCTGTGGGCGATCGGCCGCCACGTACAGCCGGCCTGAGGCCTTTCGAGGCTGCACGGGATCGGGACGGGGCCGCGGTGGGGAACTCCCGTGGACCACTAAGTAGCGCGGCATTGCCCCACGCTCGAAGCTAGACAGGGATAGCCCCAGGACGGAACACGGAGTGCGGTAGCCAATCCGCGAATAAGAGCTGGATCGACCGTCGTCTCAGGGCCCCGTCACCGATCCCGTGCAGCTGGGTTCCAGCATCGAAGATCCTCTGGCCACCGCCGGAGACCAGCCCTGCTGTCCAAACCACTTGCCAACGGACATAAGAGTGGTGCGATCCATATGGAATTTACCCGGATGGCCAACGCACGCCGCCGAGAGTAGGCAGAACGAGGCGGGTATCTTCCGTGGGCATCGGTCCACTAGCTAAATTCCGTCAGTGGGACCGACTCGCTGTGAACCATCTGTCTGTGTCAGTGCACTAG
>DASYWB010000124.1:0-2892 GCA_035936495.1 Thermomicrobiales bacterium | reverse complement strand
CCCACCTCGGCCATGCCAGCGGCCGCACCCAGCATGACCTGCTCCGCCATGCCCATCTGGAAGAAGCGGCTCGGATGGGTGTCACGGAAGATGTGCATGTCCGTGTACTTGGCGAGGTCAGCGGACAGGCCGACGATCTCGGGGCGTTCGTCCGCGAGACGCGACAGCGCCTGACCGAACGGTGCGCTCGTGGTCCGCTGGCCTTCGTCGACGAAGGAAGCGATCATCGCCGAGGTAGTGAGCTTGCGGGGGGTCCTCTGGCTCATCGGCTGCGTCCTTCCTCGAGCTGGTCGCGGGCGACCTGCCACTCGTGTTTCTCCACGCGCATGAAGTGCGCCTTCTCGCGGTTCTCCAGCAGCGATACTCCGCGGCCGACCCGGGTGTCACAGACTAGCACCGACGGCGAGCCGCGGTGCTCACGGAGCCCATCGAAAGCGGTGACGAGCGCATCGACGTCGTTGCCGTCGACGCGCACGGCGTGCCAGCCGAAGGCCTGCCACTTCTCCGTGATGGGCTCGACCTGCAGCACGCCCGGTGTGGGGCCATCCGCTTGTAGGGCGTTGACGTCGACGACCGCTGTCACATTGTCCAAGTCGTGGTGAGCGCAAGCCAGCGCGGCCTCCCAAGTAGATCCCTCGTCGAGCTCACCGTCGGACAGCAGGTTGTACACCCGCGCTTGGTTCTCCTGGTAGCGAAGCCCGAGCGCCATGCCCGTCGCGACACCGAGCCCGTGTCCCAGCGAGCCACCGGAGATCTCCATGCCGGGCGTGTAGGACGCCATCCCGGACATCGGCAGTCGAGAGCCGTCCGAGCCGTAGGTGCTCAGCTCGGAGACCTTGAGGACGCCGGCCTCCGCCAGGCCCGCGTACAGGGCGATCGCGTAGTGCCCGATCGACAGCAGTAGGCGGTCTCGATTCGGCCAGTGCGGATCGTCCGGACGGAATCGCAGCTGATCCTTGTAGAGGACGGCGAGGATGTCGGCGACGCCGAGGGCCTGGCCGATGTAGCCCTGGCCCTGCATCTCGCCCATGTCAAGGGCGTGCCGGCGGATCCGGTAGGCAGACTCGCGTAGCCGAGCGACCCTCTCGGCGTGATTTTCCCCGGCCGTGCCTGAGCCGGCTGGGGTGGAGAGCGAACTCATGGTGTGTACCTCCCTTTCTCGGTTAGTTCTCCTCCGGGCTTACGAACGGGACGGGGATCGGCAGCGCCGCGCGAACAGCCATGACGGCGAGCCGGAGCCTGAGAGGGGTGCGTTGCCCTAGACGAAGGAACGCGAGCATTTCTCTTTCTCCTCCGTCCTTAGTAGATGTGTGAGCCGCCGTTGATGTCCAGCGTCGCGCCCGTCACGTAGCCGGCCTCCTCGGAGCACAGGTATACGACCATCGAAGCGACCTCGCCGACGGTCCCTTGACGCTGGAGTGGGACGCCGGCCACGATCTCCGACTCGCGCTCCGGCGAGAGCTTTCCGGCGGTAATGTCGGTGGCGATCAGGCCCGGGGCAAGCGCGTTGCAGGTCACGCCGCTCGGCCCGGCCTCGCGCGCGACTGCGCGGGTCAGCCCTAGGACCGCCGCCTTGGCGGCGGAGTAGTATCTAGGACCGCCGCCTTGGCGGCGGAGTAGTGCGCGCCGCCGAAGACACCCCCGCCGCGAATCGCGCTCACGGACGAGAAATTGACGATGCGGCCGTAGCCACGATCGACGAGGCCCGGCAGGACGCGGCGGGTGACGAGATACGTTCCGCGGACATTGACGGCGAAGATGCGGTCCCACTCCTCCTCATCGATGTCGAGGAAGCGAGTCGGCGCCGTGATGCCGGCGTTGTTGACGAGCGCCGCGACCGGCGGCAGGTCGCGCTCGACCGCCGAGACCGCCGCGTCGACCTGGTCGCTCTCGGTCACATCACAGCCGAGCCCGATAGCCTGCCCGCCGTTGGCATCAGCCGCCAGCCCCGCCGTCTCTCGCGCGGCGCCTTCGTTTAGGTCCAGCGCGGCGACGCTCCATCCCGCCGCCGCGAGCCGCAGGCAGGTCTCGCGGCCGATGCCGCGGGGCGACCCCGCTCCGGTGACGATCACCGTGCGATTTTGGGACATCGTACTTCTCTCCTCTGCCGGTACTGCGGGGGTTGTCCGGTCTTGCAGATCCCACTAGCCGCGCGCCCGGCCCCAGGATACCATCGGCGATTCGCGCTCGCAGCATGGAGACGCACCACTCGCGCACGGTGGTGTGATCGGTACGCACATCTCAGAGGTCGGTCGAGGACGCGCCAGCATTGTAAGGTCAGCACTTCGAGTTCGCTCGTCGGCTCTCCATTCTTCCTCAGATCAGCTACGACGTCCACACAAACGGCGCCGAGGCTGACGTTGGTAAGCGTCCAATAGGATCAAGCTAAAACCGAGGGAGCACAGACCTCGAGTTCCTAGGTCACCTTGTCGCCGGTCTTTGATCTCCTTCAATCCTCGGTCCAGCGCGTTGCGGTTGGCCAGGGTATCGTGTAGGCTACCTTGTATCTGCGCGCTCGGAGCCGAGTTGGCTCGCTTGATGATCGTTCAAGGCCTCCGGGTTGAGAGTCTGTCGATCGCAATTGTCTTTTCCCTTCCGGTTAGCCGGCTCGCTCGAGTTGCTTCGCTTTTTCGCGCAGGATCTCGATGGCCAGTTCGATCGTCTCTAGGTGGGTGCGCAAGCTCAAGACGGCTACGCGCAGGGTGAACTTACCGTCGATCTTCGTCGAGGAGAGAAAAACACGACCGTCACGTTGCACGGCGTCGATCAACCTCCGGTTGAAGGCGTCCGGATCCCCCCGCCTGGGGAGGTACCGGAACGTCACGATCGAGAGGTCCGGAGGAGGTCCTACTTCGAAGCCTTCTTCGAATCGCATCCTCTCGTGGAAGTGCC
>DASYWB010000123.1:0-3226 GCA_035936495.1 Thermomicrobiales bacterium | reverse complement strand
GGATCACGCGATCAAAGCGGGCATCGCCTGGGAGCGCCTCATCATCGACCCTGGATTTGGGTTCGGCAAGGACTGGCGACAGAACCTCGAGCTCCTGCGCCGGCTTTCGGAGCTGCGATCCTTGGGCCGGCCGATCTTGGTCGGTACATCACGCAAGGGAACGATCGGCCGGGTGCTAGGGCTGCCGGCCGAAGAGCGCGTGGAGGGCACGGGAGCGACGGTGGCGCTAGCGATCGCGGGAGGAGCGGACATCGTCCGCGTCCACGATGTTCGACCCATGGCCCGCGTTGCCCGGATGGCCGACGCGGTGGTCCGTGGGGAACGGTGGGAGGGATGGGTGGGACCGGAATGCGCCCTCTGAAAGCTTCAGGGCGGAGCCGAGGATAGTGGCCAGCCGGGCGGTCGCCTACATCGGGCTCGGGGCTAACCTCGGGGATCGGCTGGCGACGATCAACACGGCACTCCGCCGGATAGCCGCACTGGGCACCGCACTTGCTGTTTCTCCCATCTATGAATCGGAACCGGTTGGCTATGCTGATCAGCCGCCCTTTCTCAATTGCGTCAGCAAGTTAGAGACGGACTTGCTGACGCCGGAGCGGCTCTTAGAGAGGCTCCTGGCGATCGAGCACGACCTCGGGCGGGTCCGAATGTTCCCCAACGCGCCGCGGACGATTGATCTCGACATTTTGCTCTATGATGACCGCGTGATCGAGACCGCCGAGTTGCGCGTGCCCCATCCGGGCCTGCACGAGCGGGCGTTCGTGTTGATCCCGCTGGCTGACCTAGCGCCGGAGCTCGTTCATCCAATCATCGGGAAGCGCGTGGACGAGCTGCTGGCGTCCCTCCGTCCGGTGCGCGGCGTATGGCGGTTTCATCAGTGAGGAAGGTGGAGACGCGATGATCGAGAAGTCGATCGCCGCGCTGCGGCAAGAATATCGCCTCTTCGAGCTAACGGAGGAGGCCGTCGATCCCGATCCCTTCCGGCAGTTTGCGCGCTGGTTCAATGATGCGGAGGCAGCCGCGATACACGAGGCGAACGCGATGACCGTCGCGACCGTCTCGCCGGAGGGCCAACCGTCGGCGAGGACCGTCCTGCTCAAAGGCATGGGCGAGGGGTTCATCTTCTACACCAACTACGAGAGCCGCAAGGGTCACGACCTCAAGCAGAATCCGAGGGCCGCATTGCTCTTCTTTTGGAAGGAGCTGCAGCGCCAGATTCGGATCGAAGGCGAGGTCGAGCGGGTCAGCCGTGAAGAGAGCGCCCGCTACTTCGAAAGCCGTCCCCTGGGTAGCCGCCTGGGCGCACTCGCTTCACCTCAGAGCGCGGTGGTCCCCAACCGGGCCGCACTTGAAGCACGATTCGACAAGTTCGCCACGTCCTATGCCGATGGGGATGTGCCGCTCCCCGCCTTTTGGGGAGGCTACCGCCTGAGACCCACCGTGTTCGAGTTCTGGCAAGGCCGCCCAAACCGGCTCCACGATCGCCTCCGCTACGTACCGGCGGAAGCTGGTTCATGGCGGATAGAGCGGCTGGCGCCGTAGGCGGGCAGGTAGCGCTTCGGGCAGCTTGCCACGAGAGAATAGGTCGTGTCGACCATATTCGCGACGTGGAGACCGCCGGCTTGGGAAAGGAGCTGATAGGCGTCCAACTGCACGAAGCCGTGCTCCGCGACCATCCACCCGATCAGCTCGGCGTAGGCGATACGGGCGGCATCTTCCATGGGCCGGGCACTGCCGACGGCCATAATCGCGTCGGGGGATTCAATCCGTGGCCAGGAGATGGTCCTTCCCTTGACCACGTCGAATCGGAAGATGCCTCGCGCCGCGATCTCGAGCGCCACCCCGCAGAGCTCACCCTGCCCCTGGGCGGCGTGCGCGTCGCCGACATAAAAGAGCGCACCGGGATGGTGAACAGGGAGATAGACGGTGTTACCGATCGTGACCGCGGGCGCGTCCATGTTGCCGCCGTGTGCACCGGGTGCCAGCGAGGAGATGGCCTCGATGTGCGGGGCGGTGCCGATGGTCCCGAAGAAGGGCGCCCACGGGATCTCCCATCGGTCTCGCCAGGCAAAGCCACCGGATTCCGTCCGTCGGTAGATCCAAACGCGTTCCGGGAGCGGAGGCTGCAACGTCCGGGTCAGGGTGGTCGAGGTGAGACCCCCGAAGAAGGGGACTAGGCAGGAGATTGCCCAGTCTCGCGTTGGCTCAATGCCTTCGATTGTCACCGCCAGCGTGTCACCTGGCTCCGCCCCCTCGACGTAGACGGGGCCGGTCTGCGGGTTGAGATAGGGACCAAGGACTGACGACGGCGACTGTTCCTCGCTCGTAAGCTGGTCCCCAAACGCGTCCACCGTGTGGATCGCGACAGTTTCGCCGTTGGTCACCTTGGCAACCGGCTCCGCATAGGGACCAAACGTATACTGGTAGTTGCCCGGTTGCCGAATGGTCCGATAGTCATCACTCATCTTCGCTCCTCGTCTTTGCCGCTGGGCTCGCGGGCTGGCTCGTGTTGACAATTGGTTCATCGACGCGGTAGACAACCGGTATTATCTCGCAACGAAAGGCACGTCAGCCAAGGAGACGTTCATGCTTCCCAAAGTCGGAGCTTCCTACCTCGCCAAACGCTTTGCCGACCAGATCCTGGCGCCGCCGGCCAAACCCGCCGAGCCGGAACAGGCCGACGCCGATCTCGACGGTCAGATGTTCTACGATGACGAAGGCCAGCGCATTGGCCGCGCCTTTCGCATACCCGATCTGGCGGTCTACGTCATCGCCCCGGGACCCGGCAACCTCCAGGCCGAGCTGGAGCAATGCATTGCCGAACCGGAGAGCCGTCTTTTCTTCCGCACCGAAGAGGGTCGGATCACCGGTTTGATCTACGCCGCCGACCCATCCCGAAGTGGGAGCAATGCCGGCGCGACGCGCTCCGACGAGGTCTGAACCGCACCCGGCGTTCCCCCCGAGTCGAGACGCTGCCCTCGGAACTACGGTTGCAATCGTTCCCAGCCGCCCTCGTACCTCGTGACGATCCCGAACGTATCGACCTCGATCCGAGCGATAAAGCCGCTCGCGGATTCGTAGCGATACGTGGTCTCCGCGAGTCGTGTATACCGCTGCCATAGCGGTTCGACGACGAGTTCCGGAAACGTTAGCCAGGTTGCGACAACATCGGCGCGTTGCCCAATATCGTTACCCTACGGCGTCAGAGCATCACCTCGCCGCCGTT
>DASYWB010000122.1:0-14688 GCA_035936495.1 Thermomicrobiales bacterium | reverse complement strand
GTGAAGTCGTTGCCGGACGCCTATCAGAACGAGATCTGGCCCAAGGTCTTCGACTTCAGCCACTACGTCTATTCTCTCCAGAAGATCCCGACCTTGCCGCGAAACTTCTTCAACAGCGTCCTCGTCACCACCAGCACGGTCATCGCCACGACGGTCTGCGCGGTCCTGGCTGGGTATGCCCTCGTTCACCTTCGCACCCCGGGCCGGGCTCTGATTCTCGGCTTGTTAGTCGCGTCGATGTTCTTCCCGACGCGGGTGACGGCGATCATCGCCATCTGGGAGATCCAACGAGAGCTGGGGTTGATCAACGTCACCTGGGGCCTGATCTTCCCCTACGTGACGCTGAGTCTGGCCCTCTCCGTCTTCATCATGCGCGGACTGTTCGAGACCGTGCCGCGCGAGATGGCCGACGCGGCTCGCATCGACGGCGCCGGACCGCTCCGCATGCTCCTCGGGGTGATGTTGCCCCTGGTCAGTAATGGCATCGTCGTCGTGGTGATCGTCAATTTCGTCACTGCCTGGGGTGAGTACCTGCTGGCGACGACGCTGATGAACGACCAATCGGCGCGCACCCTGCCGGTGGTCCTGGCCTCCGCGTCGGGCGGTATGGGAGCCTGGTCCTGGCCGCGGATTGCCGCCGTCTATGTCATGGCTATCACGCCCGGACTTCTCGCCTTCGCCTTCACCCAGCGTTGGTACATGAAAGGGTTGCAGGAGGGCGCGCTGAAGGCGTGAGGCAACCCCTGGGCCCGGTAAACAGGGTCCCCGGAATCCAGAATCGGTTCTCGCCGTCAGGCGGCGTGGCACTCGGCTGGCATAGGCGGTGATGACCACGCGTGGGAGTCGAATAGGAGATGGCAAGAGCACTACTGATCCGGAAGCCGGACCTCACCCGAGTATGATGACCGGGAAGAGACTCGACAGGCGACGCGGATGGCTCAACCGGTTTGCGCCCGCACGTATCTTCCGCCTGCCGGCCGGTGAGCGTGGCATTGACGATGACCGATCCATCGTGCCGCCCGGCTTGCTCGGCCCACTCCTGGCCACGATCGTCGTGCTAGCGCTCTTTCTGCGCGTCCTGTGGCTGGACCACGTGCCGACGAATGTCACCGCCGACGAAGCCGACAATCTCCGTGTCCTCTTCCAGATCCAGGAGACGGGCAAACCCGAATTCTTCGGGCTGGACTGGAAACCCTCGCCGGCCTTCAGTATCTATCTCTTCCGCGCCTTCACCGCCGTGATTGGCGACGAGGTCGTGGGCATGCGCTTTGCCTCTGCCCTGCTGAGCTCCCTGGCGCTCGTGCCATTTTTTGCCTTGGCCCGGCGGGTGGTGGCGATCCCGGTGGCCCTCGCGGGGACCGTGCTGCTTGCGACGAACATCTGGTACCTCCATTTCTCCCGCTCCGGCTGGGAGAACGTCCATGTCGCCCTCTACGCCTTGCTGGCCGCCTGGGCGCTAACCGTCGGGCTCGAACGGGGCCAATTGCGCTGGTTTGCCCTGGCCGGGATCGCGGCGGCCCTGGGACTCTACGGATACTTCGCCGGTCGCCTCATCCTCCCCGCGCTGCTCGCCTATCTTCCCTTCGCCTGGCTCCGCGTCCGGGGCCGGCAGCGGGTGGCGCTCGCCGGCCGGACCGGTCCTCGAAGGATCGGTCTATCTCCGCTCGGGAGCCGCCGTCGAGCACGGATTGTCCTGATCGGCTTCGTGGTCATGACCGCCGTGGCCATTGGGCTCTTCTACCCCCAGTGGCGCGTCATGCAGCGCGAAATTGGTCTTGCCGACAGCCGGACCGAGCGCATCTTCGTCTTGAATCAGGAACGCCCCTATCTCGATCAGGAGACCGCCTTCGGGATCCTGGGCGCTCAGCTCTGGCGGACGGTGTCCGGCTTCTTCCTTGGCGACGGCTCACTCTTTGGCCACGCGCGTTACAGCCCTCCCGGTGAGCCAATCTTCGACCTCGCGACGAACGGGCTGCTGCTCCTCGGCCTGATAGCAGGGCTTTGGCGCTGGCGGGCGACCGCGCTCTGGTGGTGCCTTCTGTTCGTGCCGCTCCTGGCTACCCAGGTCCTTACGTCGCGGACGCCGGACGCGGCGCGAGCGGTTCTAACGATTCCCTTCTTCTATCTCTTTATTACGCTCGGGTTGCAGGCGCTCTTCGCCAACCTTCCCCTGAGGCGAGGCCTCGCGCTGGGCCTGCTGGTCGCGCTCGTCGCGGTCCTCGCTACCTTCAACGTTCGACACTATTTCACGTGGATACAGACGCCGCCCGCGGCGGAGGCTCGGGAACCGGCCATCTCCTACGACGAGTACGAGCGCTGGGAAGCCGCGCAGCGCTGCGATATGCAGCAAGGCGGCGACGGCTTCAACGTCAGCGAGTGGAAGGAGGTGCGTGGCGGGGCGGTCCCACAATGCGACTAAAACGGGTTCTGGCTGAACGCTTTGGAGGGACCTCGGAGGGTGGCCATTGCACGGGACTGGAAGCCCGGACGCTGCACTCGATAAGTGGGCTCAAGCCGGCTGAGCCTGAAGCGACCGAACCACAAGACGCGTACGTGAAAGAGCTAATCCGCCACGATCGCCAGGTCGACGCTCTCGCGTGGCTCGGCCGGCGTGACGCGGAAGTGGTCCATGGTCAAGCACTCCGTTGGACACCAGTCAACGCAGATGCCGCAGCGGATGCAGGCTCGCTCGTCGATCACCATCGCCGCTGCCTGTGGGCCAAGCTCGGCGCGGGCCATCTCGGCCATTTCAGTATCGTTATCGATGCTGTAGATGCGCTCCAGGGAGATCATCTCAATGCACTGGTGCGGGCAGGCATCGGCGCAGTTGTTGCAGAGGATGCAGCGGTTGCCGTCGATGAAGATGTTGAGCTGGCACTGGAGGCAACGCTTGGCCTCTTCGAAGCCGATCGGCTTGGTATAGCCGATCTCCGTCTCCAGGGTCGTGTCGAGCGTCCCGATCCCACGCTCGGCCAGGGGCAACGTCGGCATCCCCTGCCGGGGCACGCCGGCGTAGTCGTCGCCCCAGACGAGGCGGCGGCTCATCGCCGTCATGCTCCACTCGGCCACGCCCTCGGCCAACAGCGGGTTTGGCGTCGCCACGAACTCGGTCGGGACGCGCGTGATTTCCATCTCCTTGATCTTCGGCGTGGCGCCGCGCATCTGCTGGTCGATCAGGTCGGCCACGCGCTTGCCTTCGCCGATGGAGGAGATGAAGTTGGTCGGGTTGATCACGTAGTCGCCGGCCGCCCAGACGTTCGGCAGCTCGGTCCGCAGATTCTGATCGAGCAACGGCACGCCGCGGCGATCACGCTCCGGCAGCATATCGCCCAGGAAGCGGTTGTCTTGCCGCTGACCGATGGCCGGGATCACCATGTCGCAGTCGATGACGAACTCGGACCCCGCGACCTCGACCGGGCGACGCCGGCCCTGGGTATCCGGTTCACCCAGCTCGTTGCGGACGAGCTCGATACCGATCACGCGGCCCTGGTCGTCGCCGAGGATGCGCTTCGGCGAGACCATGTACATGATCGCCACGCCTTCCAGCTCGGCCTCTTCTAATTCCAACTCGTCGACCGGGATCTCCTGGATCGACCGGCGATAGGTCATGACCGACTGCTCGGCGCCCATCCTCAGCACGGTCCGGACGCAGTCCATCGACGTGAACCCGCCGCCGATGGTGACGCAGCGCTTGCCGACCCAGACGTCCTGTTGGCCGAGGCTGACGTCTTCAAGGAACTTGAGCCCGGAGACGACGCCTTCCAGATCCTCGCCGAGGATGCCGACCTCCTGGGGCGTCTGGCACCCGGCGGAGATGAGGACGACGTCATAGGCGTCGGAGAGTTCTTGGAAGGTGACGTCCTTGCCGACCTCGCAGTTGTAGCGAATCTCGACGCCGAGGTCGAGGATGAGCTGGACCTCTTCCATGATCACGTCTCGGGGCAGTCGCCACTCGGGAACTCCGGTCCACATCACGCCGCCGGGCACGGGGAAGCGCTCGAAGATGGTGACCCGGTATCCCTTGCGCGCTAGCCCGCGCGCGGCAGTTAGGCCATTGACCCCGGCGCCGACGATGGCAGCGGTCAGACCGTTGGCCGGGGCCGGGGACTCGTGCCGGGTCTCGCCCCGGTAGTCGGACGCGACACGCTTGAGGTAGCAGATGCCGATCGGGGCGTCGACCTCCTTGCGGCGGCAGGCATCCTCGCAGGGGCGGGCGCACATTCGCCCGAGACAGCCGGGGAAGACGTTGTGCTCACGGTTGAGCTCGAAGGAGTCGGCGTAGCGGCCGTCGGCGATGAAGGCGATGTAGCGGGAGATGTCGGTATGCGACGGGCAGGCCGACATGCAGGGGATGTTGTCGGAGAACCACTGGGGATCGCCAGTGAAGATCGGGTAGCGCTTGCCGGCGCGCAGGATGAAAGGCGTGTAGAACGAGGCATCGACGAGAGAGAGCAGGCGAATACGCCGGCTGTCCTCAACGTCGATGAGGTCATAGCCTTGCCCCGCGACGCCATAGGACGACATCGCCCCAATGGTCTGATCGACCTCGGCCTCCGTCATAGGTCGATAGCGGTCGGGCGTCGCCCCACAGGACGGGCAGGCATCCGGCGGCGCTACCCCTTCATGGATCCACCCGCAGACTTTACAGCGGAACATCTCGACTCTCGCTTTCGTGGCAACGCGGCCGCGACGTGCTTCACGGCGGCCAGCGATTATGTACTAGTTACAGTTGAGTATAACGCGTTCCCCATCTCGCTCGGCGCCCCAAAGGCACGGGTGCCGGACCGCCGCGTGACAGCGCTTAGACATACCTAAATGTTCGTCGCCACCTGCACATCATCCCCAACCACCCGCACCGTATACGTCTCGACCGGCGTGACGACGGGGAAGGCGACGGGCTCGCCGGTGCGGATGTTGAAAGCGCCGCCGTGGAGGGGGCACTCGATCTCATCGCCGTCAATACTGCCCTCGGAGAGTGACGCCTCTTGGTGGGTGCAGATGTCGTTGATCGCGTGGTACTCGCCATCCAGATTGATGAGGCAGACCGGCTCATCGCCGACCTCGACGTACATCATTTGCCCGGGCTCCAGGTCCCCGACCTGGGCCACGGTGACGAAGGTGTTATCGGTCATGATGAACCCTCAGCTGCCAGCGTTCAGCCGTCAGCTTGTGTTTCCAACGCGCAGTGTCGCGGCGGACCGTGAGCACGATCCCTTCCATTGATAGCTAATAGCTACAGATCGTCGTCGTGGATGTGCCCGATGCCGTAGATGCCGGCCTTGAGGCACTTCAGGCCGAGCAAGGCGCACTTCATCCGGGCCGGACTGATCGGGACGCCCAGCTCTTCCAGGACGTCGTCCTTGGTGATGGCTTTGACTTCGTCGAGCGGACGGCCTTCGACCATCTCGGTCAGGATCGATGCCGCCGCCTGGCTGATCGCGCAGCCCCGGCCCTCGAAGGCCACCTCAGAGATGACACCATCCTTCACCCGGAGATCGAGCACGATCTCGTCACCACAGAGTGGATTAACGTCCTCGTGACTATAGTCCGCCGGGTTGAGGCGACCCTTGTTGCGAGGGCTGCGATAGTGGTCGAGGATGATCTCTTTGTACAGGCTATCGGCCATGGTGTTCCAGATGGGAGACGAAAGGCAAAAGACGAAAGCTGGTAGGCGAAAGTGATCGGAACGCTTAGGGGCTGCCGAAGATTTCGGTGACGCGGGAAAGACCGTCGATGAGGCGGTCGACGTCATCGTGGTCATTGTAGACGTAGAAGCTGGCGCGCGTGGTCGCCATGACGCCGAGCTCGTGCATGAGCGGCTGGCAACAGTGGTGCCCGGCGCGGACCGCGATGTTTTCGCTATCGAGGATCGCCGCGACATCATGAGGGTGGACGTCTCCCAGGCTAAAGCTGAAGACGGCTGCTCGCCCCTCGGCTGTGTTCGGGCCGTGGATGGTGAGCCCGGGAACCTCGCCCAGGCGCGCCAAGGCATAGCCGGCGAGCTCATGCTCGTGCGCCTGGACCCGGTCCATGCCCAGCTCGGAGAGATACTCAACCGCCGCACCCAACCCGATGGCGTCGCCGACGGCCGGGGTGCCAGCCTCGAACTTGGCGGGAAGGTCCGCCCAGGTGGACCCCGAGAGTTCCACCTTGCGAATCATGCTGCCACCACCCATGAACGGTGGCATCGCTTCAAGCAGCTCACGGCGTCCCCAGAGCACGCCGGAGCCCATGGGTCCGAGCATCTTGTGGCCGGAGAAGGCGAGGAAGTCACACGCGAGCGCTTGGACGTCGACCGACAGATGGGGAACGCTCTGCGCTCCGTCGATCAGGACGGTTGCTCCGGTGGCCTTTGCCCGGCGGGTGATCTCGGCGGCGTCATGGATCGTCCCCAGGGAATTTGAGACATGGCTGAAGGCGACTAGCTTCGGCTCCCGTGCCAGCAGGGTGTCCAGGTGATCCAGGTCGAGCCGGCCTTCGGGGGTCATCCTGACGAAAGCCAGCTCGGCGCCCTGCTCCTCGGCTAGCAGTTGCCACGGCACCAGGTTGGAGTGGTGCTCCATCACCGTCAGGACGATCAGGTCACCGGCGTTGACATTCCGGCGACCCCAGGAGTGGGCAACGAGATTGATGCCCTCGGTCGTATTGCGGACGAAGATGCACTCCCGTGCCGAGGGCGCATTGATAAAATCGGCAGCCAGGTGCCGGGCCGCCTCGTACCGTTGGGTCGCTTCCTCCGAGAGCTGGTAGACGCCCCGGTGGATGTTCGCGTTGTACCGGCGGTAGTAGTCATCCAACGCCTCGATGACCGCCGCCGGCTTCTGCGAGCTGGCGGCGCTATCGAGAAACGAGAGCCGCTTGTCCCCCGGTCCCAGCTCCTGGTTGAGAACCGGGAAGTCGGCACGGATCGCGGCGCCATCGAGGTCGGTCGCTGTCTGTCGGATTGTGGAACTGACCACCTTCAACTCCTCCTCGTGAGCCCTCTCACGCCAGCCGGAAAGGACCCGCGGGCCAGCGGCTCGGCCCTTTAGATCCCGACCTTGCGGGCGATGGCACCCTGCAGGAAGTCCTGGATCTCCTCGACCGGGATGCGGTCGATGACCGGCCGGAAGAAGCCCTCGACGATCAGCTTCTGCGCCTCGGAGCGGGGGATGCCGCGCGCCTGAAGGTAGAAGATGTGCTCTTCCTCCACTTGCGAGACCGTCGCGCCGTGGGTACAGCGGACGTCGTTGGCGGCGATCTCCAGGTTCGGGATGGTGTCGGCCCGGGCTCCCCGGCTGAGGACCAAATTCCGATTCGCTTGGAAGGCGTCGGTCTTCTGGGCGCCCTCGGAAACCCGGATCATCCCCGAGTAGACCGACCGCGCGCTATCCTTGACCGCGCCCTTGAACTCGAGGTCGCTGGTCGCGTATGGCGACTCATGCAGTTGCCAGGTGTGGTGATCGAAGAACTGGTCGCCATCGGCGAAGAAGATACCGAGCATTTCGGCTTGCGCGTTGCGGCCCTGCAGCCGGGACCCGATCGAGTTCTTGCTCCACTTCGAGCCTAGCGTAACTTGGAGTGACTTCAGCTCGGCATCCTCGCCTAGGTTGGCGTGCTGATTGCCCATATTGAAGGTGTGGCGGCCCCAGTCCTGGACTTGGACGTACCGAAGCTTCGCGCCCTTGCCCAGGATGAGCTCGACGACCCCGGACGCAAAGCTCATCCGGTCCGCCGTTTCGGAATGATACGCGTCGACGAAGAATGCCTCCGCGCCCTCTTCCAGAATGACCAGGGAGTGATTGAAGAGCGACGAGCCGGGGGCATCCGCCATCGCGAATGAACGGAACGGCAGTCCAATGCTGACCCCGGCGGGGACGTAGAGGAACGAGCCGCCCTGCCACATCGCGGCGTGGAGTGCTTCGAACTTCCCGAAGTCCGTCGGAACCGCCTTGGTCATGAAGTGGTCCCGGACAAGATCGCCGTGCTCGCGAAACGCGGTGTCGAGATCGGTGAAGATCACGCCCTGGTCGGCGAACGAGCCGGCCGCGTCGGTGTAGACCGTGCTCGCGTCCCGTTGGACGACGATCCCCGCGTGGTCGCCGCCCAGCGCGAGCGCGCCTTCGCTGCCGCTCGACAGCTCGTCTAGCGTCGCGCTCGATTGGCCTACTCCCGTGAACGGCGACAACCGGTCCAGTTTTAGCATGCGCAGGCTGGTCCGCCGCCACTCCTCCATGGATTGATTCGGCATCGGCAGCCGCTCGTAGGTCTCCCAAGCGTCGAGCCGTGCCCGCCGGAGTCCGTCCGGCTCGCCCTTTTGGCGTGACAACTCCTCAACCGCCTCCCGGGAGAAACCGGTCAACGCCGTAGTTTTCGTTGCAATCATATTCAAATCTCCGATTCGAGCTGTCAGCGGACTAGCCACCAGCCGTCAGCAATGAACTATCAGCAATCAGCTAGCGCCGTCTAACCCAGAGCTACTCCATCATCGTGACGCTCAAGATCCAGTGACAGCTACGCTACGGCTGGAGCCTGAAAGCTGAGAGCTGATGGCTGATAGCTGACAGCTCGTTATCCCACGGAGCCTTCCATCTCAAGCTGGATAAGGCGGTTGAGCTCGACGGCATACTCAAGCGGCAGCTCCTTGGCGATCGGCTCGATGAAGCCATTGACGATCATGCTCATCGCCTCCGTCTCACTCAAACCCCGGCTCTGGAGATAGAAGATCTGCTCCTCGGCAACCTTCGAGACCGTCGCCTCGTGGCCGATCGAGACGCGCTCCTCCTCGATCTCCATGTAGGGATAGGTGTCCGTCCGGCTGGTCTCATCGAGCAGCAGGGCATCGCAGACGACATTGCTCTTGACGTCATGGGCGCCCTTCACCACCTTAACGAGACCCCGGTAGGAGCTCCGGCCCGTACCCTTCGAGATCGACTTCGACGTGATCTGGGACGAGGTGTGCGGCGCGACGTGGGTCATCTTGGCGCCGGCGTCCTGGTGCTGGTCGTCGCCCGCGAAGGCCACCGAGAGGACCTCGCCGCGAGCGCCCGGCTCCATCATCCAGACCGCCGGGTACTTCATCGTCAGCTTGGACCCGAGGTTGCCGTCAACCCACTCCATCGTCGCATCCTTGTAGGCCGCGGCGCGCTTAGTGACGAGGTTGTAGACATTCTTCGACCAGTTCTGAATGGTCGTGTACCGGCAGCGCGCGCCTTCCTGGACGATGATCTCCACGACGGCTGAGTGGAGACTAGCCGTCGAGTAGGTCGGCGCGGTGCAGCCCTCGACGTAGTGGACATACGAGCCAGGCGCGCAGATGATCAGTGTCCGCTCGAACTGGCCCATGTTCTCGGCGTTGATCCGGAAGTAGGCCTGGAGCGGCACCTCGATCTTGACGTTCTCCGGCACGTAGATGAACGACCCGCCCGACCAGACCGCGCTGTTGAGCGCGGCGAACTTATTGTCATTGGCCGGGATGATCGTGCCGAAATACTGCTTGACGAGGTCCGGGTGGTCCCGCACCGCGGTGTCCATATCAAGGAAGAGGACGCCCTGCTTCTCCAGGTCCTCGCGCAGCGAGTGGTAGATCACCTCGGACTCGTACTGGGCGCCGACGCCGGCCAGGAACTTCCGCTCGGCCTCGGGAATCCCGAGCTTCTCGAACGTGTCCTTGATGTAGGCCGGGACCTCATCCCACGTCTTGCCCTGCTTCTCAGCCGGGCGGATGTAGTAGAAGATGTTGCCGAAGTCGAGTTCCGCGAGCTCGCCGCCCCAGTTAGGCATCGGCCGCTTCTCGAAGTGATCGAGCGCCTTCAGGCGGTAGTCGAGCATCCACGCCGGCTCGCCCTTCATCGCCGAGAGGTCCTCAACGACCTTGCGGTTCAGCCCGCGCTCGCTCTTGAAGACGTAGTCCTCAACATCGTGAAATCCGTACTTGTAATCTTCGATCGCAATCGGTGGCTTGGGTACAGCAACCATCGTCACTTCGCTCCTTAGCTATCAGCCTTCAGCAATCAGCTGTTAGCTGTCTTGTAGCTATTAGCTGTCAGCTCTCCGCCGTCAGCTTCTCGTGTCGCCTAGGGCCTATTCCTACCGTCTCATGCATGTCGGTCTGCCAGCCCGGTGCTGATAGCTGATTGCTGACAGCTAGTCCGCCGCTACTTCCGAGCGCAGCAGCTCGTAGCCCTTGGCTTCGAGCTCCATGGCCAGTTCGGGGCCGCCGTTCTGGACGATCCGGCCGCCCATCATGATGTGGACGTGGTCTGGCTTGATGTAGTTGAGCAGGCGCTGGTAGTGCGTGATGAGGAGGACTCCCATCTCGGGTCCCGCCAGCGCGTTTACACCCTCCGAGACGACGCGCAGCGCATCGATGTCGAGGCCAGAGTCGGTCTCGTCCAGGATCGCCATCGTCGGCTCCAGCAGCGCCATCTGGAGGATCTCGGCGCGCTTCTTCTCGCCACCGGAGAACCCCTCATTCAGGTAACGGGTGGCGAAGGCATCGTCCATCTTGAGCATCGCCATCTTTTCCTTCATCAGCCGGCGGAACTCACGCGGGGTCATCTTCGACGCACCGCCGTCCTCGGCTGCCGCCGACCGCGCGTTGCGCACGTTGGTGACGGCCATCCGGAGGAAGTTGGCCATCGAGACGCCGGCGATGACGGTCGGGTACTGAAACGCCAGGAAGATGCCCTTACGCGCCCGCTCATCCGGCGCCATCTCAAGGATGTCTTCGCCGTTGTAGTAGATCGCGCCCTCGGTCACTTCATAAGAAGGGTGCCCCGCCAAGACGTAAGCCAACGTGCTCTTCCCGGAGCCGTTCGGCCCCATCAGGGCGTGAACCTCCCCTTTGTTGATCGTCAAATTCACGCCCTTCAGAATTGGCGTGTCCTCGACTGATGCGTGAAGGTTCTCGATAACGAACATTGGAGTCGCGTCGGTCATAGTTGGTGCCTCTCCCTCCTTATATGTGATATGTGCCTGAAAGCCATGGGTCTCGAGATTGACGCGGCGCTAGCGGAGTGACGTTTGCAAGTTCCCCGCGACCTGGCACGCCCGGCACCGGCCCGCGAAGACGGTGTGATGGTCGTGGATGGCGAACCCGGTCTGCTCGGCGGCGACGTGCCGCGCGATCAGGGCGACGGGCACATCGACGTCGACCAAGAGGCCGCAACTGGCGCAGTGGACATGGTCGTGCCGGTCAACACGCTTATCGAACCGGCTGGCCTGGTCGGCGAAGGTCAGCTCTTGGATAATATTGTGGCTGGCCAGCACATGAAGCGCGCGATAGACCGTCCCGTAGGCGACCTTCGGGTCCTTACGGCGAACGCGTTCAAAGATTTCCCCCGCGGTCAGGTGGCGGTCAGCCGCCTGGACTTCGCTGAGGATCATCGCGCGCTGAGCGGTGTTCCGGTAGGCAGTAACCACGAGGTCGATCACCTGTCACGTTCTAGTTGCGAATGAGTCTCGTTACCGACATGGAAAGCATACCATGGCAGTCGGAATTGGGGCAACCCCAACGTCCATGTACGGACACGGTAGCCGCTGCCCCTCCGCGTGGCCCAAGAGGTCCCGTGACGGCCTCCGCGCCGAGGGAGGTCCGGAGTCGTCGTTTCGATTAGACTCGACGGCGAACAAATCGTGATCAGGAAGTGCGCGAATGGCCAAAACATCTGCCCTGACTGCCTCGCCAAACGCTCCGGTGCTGCTGCAGTCGTTAGCAACGTCCAATAACGCTCCGGAGAAGTTCCTGCCCGCCTCGCTTAGCTCCTTCGTCGGTCGCCATCGGGAAATCAAGGCTATTTGCGCGCTTGTGCGTCGGGAGGAGGTTCGTCTCCTCACGCTGACCGGACCGGGCGGCGTCGGGAAGACCCGGCTGGCAATAGAGGCTGCGGCGCGGCTGCGAGAGAATTACGCGGATGGCGCCGGTTTTGTGGCTCTGGCTGGGATTACCGATCCAAACTTGGTCATCCCGGCCGTTGCCCAGGCGCTCGGGATTCCGGAGGCGGACGAGCGGGCCGCGCTCCCGCGACTGAAAACGTTTCTTTCCCGCCGCCAGGTGCTCTTGGTCCTCGACAACGTGGAACACTTGGTGGCTGCCGGGCCATCGTTGACCGATCTGCTTGCTTCTTGTCCGTCGCTGAGCATGGTTGTGACGAGCCGGAGGGCGATTGGTGTCTACGGTGAACACGTCTTTCGTGTGCCACCGTTGACTCTCGCCCGTGTGGGGACGGCAGCGGATAGCGAGGAGCTTGAGCATCCTGAGGCGATCCAGCTCTTCATCGAACGGGCTCGCTCCGCGGTCGCCGACTTTGAGATTGACGACGCCAATCGCGATGCCATTGTCACGATTTGCCGGCAATTGGATGGGTTGCCGCTCGCCATTGAGCTGGCGGCGGCACGCCTCGCGATCCTGCCACCTTCCGTGCTGGCTTCGCGTCTCACACGACGGTTGCCCCTGCTCACCGGCGGCCCGCGTGATGCGCCGAAGCGGCTCCAGACGATGCGTGACGCCATCGCCTGGAGCTACGACCTGCTGAGTGCGGCTGAGCAGGCGTGCTTTCGGCGACTCTCGGTATGCGTCGGGGGATTCTCCCTCGAGGCGGCGGAGGTCATCATCTCTGGTGACGTGGGACGCGCACCGGCGGCTAACGCCCCGGCCGATCCTCCCACGCCGTTGACGGCGATCATGTCATTGGTGCGTGGGAGTTTTTTGCACCTGCACCCATCGCCGGCTGGAGAGTCGCGGTTCCTCATGCTCGAGACCATTCGTGAGTACGGTTTGGAACAACTCGCTACGCTGGACGAAGAGGATGCGGCGCACGGCGCACATGCCGCGTATTTCTTGGATCTTGCTGAGCAAGCCGGGGCCTACCTATGGGGGTCTGAGCAGGCCGAATGGCTCGATCGCCTGGAGGAAGAACAGGGTAATCTGCGTGCGGCATTGCTTTGGTCCGTCGAGGGCGATCCGGATACGGCCTTGCGGTTGGCGGGCGCGCTGTGGCCATTTTGGCGGTTGCGGTTTCATGCGCGGGAAGGACATGCGTGGCTCGAGCGTGCTCTAGCGGCCGCGCCTGCGGCTGCCACCCCCGCGCGGAGCACTGCGCTGCTTGGCTCGGGCACGCTGGCCTGGGCTCAGGGGGACTACGCGCGCGCGGAGCAGCAGCTCACCGAGGCGTTGAACCTCGCTGAAGAACGCGAGGACGGCGTCCACATCGCGCATCTGCGCCTCGCGCTTGGTCGACTCGCCTGGGACAAAGGCGAGTTGGAGCGGGCGCGTGCGTGGTTCGACGAGGCGCTGGCGCGCTTCCAAGGAGGAAAAAACCAGCATGGTATCGCGATGTGCGTCCATGGTCTGGCCCTCGTGGCCTACAAGCTGGGCGCGTACGCCAACGCGGCTGAGCTCTTCAATGAGGCGTTGGCTGTTTGGAAGGAGCTCGGCTACCCATGGGGACTGACCTGCTGTATCCCTGGACACCTGGCCGACGTCGCGCGGCGTCAAGGTCATCATCGGCGCGCGGCCACGCTCTACCGGCAAAGCCTCGCGCTCAACTGGCAGCAAAAGGATCGTGAGAACATTACCTGGAATCTGATCGGACTCGCGGCGGTCGCCGCGGCACGAGGCGATTTCGAGCGCGTTGCCCGGTTACTTGGAGCGGCGTCGGCAGTGCGCGAAGCAATTGATGCTCCCTTGATGCCCGACGAGCGCGCCGACTACGACCTCGCCGCCGCCGGGGCCCGAGCCACGCTGGGCGGTGAGGCGTTCGACGCCGCTTGGGCAGAAGGCCGGGCGCTGGCCGTGGCAGACGTTGTGACGGCCGAAGTCAGACTGCCGGACGCCGCTGAAGCGACAGATGCCGCCACGAGCACGCTTCCGGGTCCGCCTGAAGAGGCTCTCACCGCGCGAGAGGCGCAGATCCTGCGGTTGGTCGTCGCCGGCTGGCGGGACAAGGAAATCGCAGACGAGCTGTTCATCAGCCACCGGACCGTCCAGACGCACATGGGCCGGCTGTTCCGCAAATTGAAGGCGCGATCACGCACGGCTGCGGCCGCCGCTGCCGTGCAGCGCGGGCTGGTCTGACACCACACCGGATTCCACCCCAAGCACCGCTGAATCTTCATGAATCGGATCAGGAGCGGCGAACCCCTCTCCGGAGACGAGATCATCTTCCATGTCTTCCGCGTTCTCCCTGCCTGCGGGGCACTACGCATGCCATAGGGCGATGTGCCTATCTCCCGCCGCGCAAGAGCCACCGGCAATTACGTGGTTTGACGGATAGCCAGGGAACGGGAGCAATCATAGAGTGAGAGCAGGCAACCGACGGGTTGACCACCAGAACCTTGGGGATCGGGAGAGACAGGCCGGGCCGCTCCGGAATCCCTCTAGCGTCTGGAATGTCTCTGGACTATCGCTGTACTCGATGCACCGCGCGGATGCGAACGTTCGACGAGCGGAGCTGCGGGGGCGGTGGCTCTGGGCACTTTGGCGTCACGGAGTAGCGCGCCCCGAACCTTCGGCAGCCTATCAGGGGATTGGCCGAGGGGCACCAGGCGCCTCCTCGACGGCAATGAGCCTCGGGCCTCCTGGAACGTGTTGGCGGCGACCCGCGAGGAGTTCCGCCCCAGCGCTGATGGGTGACCCGCAGGGCTCTCGGGGCCATGCGGCATGAAGCACACGGGAGAGAACATGAACCTGAAGCAATCGTTGGCACG
>DASYWB010000121.1:0-12608 GCA_035936495.1 Thermomicrobiales bacterium | reverse complement strand
ATCAAGGAAGGCGGACGCCGGTTCGCGGACGAGTTCTCGGGGCTGACCGGCCAGGCGCACGGCGAGTGCAGCAATCCCAACTGCGTCTGTCAAACGCTCGGCCCCGCGGCGTGCGAGTCCCGGGTGGCCCATGCTCACTAGGCAAGATCCGTGTGGTGAGATCGATGGCCGAGCATGAGAGCGGCGCGATAACCGAGGACGTCTTCCGCGGCGCGGCGAGCCGCCTCGATCACCTGGTGAGCGAAATCGAGGCGCTGCCATCTCCCGGCATCCAGGCTCAGTTTCTCGATCTTCTTCAGACCATCGATGCCTTGCACCGTGCCGGTTTGAGCCGGATGGTCACCATCCTCCGGGAACACGACCACGAGGAGTGGCTCGAACGCGCCGCCGCCGACTCCGTCGTCCATGGGTTGCTCGAGCTCTACGATCTCCTCCCGGCCGGTGCGCTTCGCGACACCGCGGCAGCCGGAGGTGAGGAGGTGCTCGGGGAGCCGGCGAGTATCCTGCTGCACGAGCTTGCCGCGAGCACCCCTGCCGGGACACCATCGGGATTCATCCCGCTCAGTCAGATCGGTCGCGCGCCGGCGAGGTCGAACCGGCGCCCCGGCTTTCAACAGGTCGCCCGGCTCGAGGATCTTCCCGCTGGCGCCATGCACGAAGTCGATGTCGATGGCGTCCGTGTGCTCATCGCCAATGTCGATGGGGAGGTCTACGCCGTCCGGAACGCTTGTCCAGGGAGCGCGGCCCCCCTGAGCCTTGGCTCGTTTGCGCCGCCCATCGTCATCTGCCCCTGGCACAATGACGCCTTCGACATCCGGACGGGGCAGCGCGTCGACGGTCAGCCTGGGCCGCCGCTGGAGCTCCTTCCACTGCAGCTCGACGGGGACGCGATCAAGCTGGCGCTGAGACCACGGGGCACGCGCCCGGTGCCGGCAGGACATCGTCCGTGACGCGAGTGCTGGTCGCCGGAATGGGGAATGTGCTGCGCGGTGACGACGGCTTCGGTGTCGAGGTGGCCCGGAACCTGGCGGAGCCAGGCGTGATGCCCCCGGGGATCACCCTGATTGAGGTAGGTATCGGGGGCATCCACCTCGTGCAGGAGCTGATGGCCGGATACGATGCCCTGATCGTGATCGATGCTACCGAGCGTGGCGGCGCGCCGGGAACCGTCTACGTCCTGGAAGCCGAGGTACCCGATCTCGCGTGCTGGTCGGCAGATAAGCGCGGTGACTTCCTAGCCGACATGCATTACACAACCCCAGCGAAGGCTCTGGTTCTCGCGAGGGCGCTCGGTGTCCTGCCGCCGGCGGTCTTCATGGTTGGCTGCCAGCCGGCCGCGGCCGATGATATTGGTATTGGGTTGAGCGAGCCGGTCGCGCGAGCGATCAGCCTCGCGACCTCGGAAGTCAAGGCACTGGCGACGAAGTTGATGGAAGAAACGTGCATGATGCAATCAATAGGGGTGCCAATGCCGAGTGAGGCAGGTCGGGCGGTCGCGGACCGTATTGATGTGGGAGACTAAACGTATGTGCCAAGCTATCCCGCGGCGGGTGCTGCAAGTCGCCGACCAGCGTGCCGAAGTGCTCTACGACGGCACACCAATCTGGGTCGCCGTGCATGGTATTCCCAATGTCGAAGTTGGCCAGTACCTCGTCGTCTATGCGGGGCAGGCGCTCGAACGGCTACCCGTCGAAGACGCCGAGGAGATGTTGCGTTTCTACGCCGGTCTAGAGCGGATGGTCGAGGAGGCGGTCGAGTGATTGAAGTTCAGGCGCGGCCCGTACCGCTGGCTGGCTCACTACGCTTTGTCCGGTACGCGTTCATGCCGAACCGGCTGCGTTACTGCGGCACCGACGACAACCGGACGCTCTTCGAATACGGCATCGAGCAGGTCGTGGATGGCGGGCTGACGCCTCTGCTGCGCGGCTTTACCGGCGCCCTCCCGTATCTCCAATTGATCGCACGCTCGAATGGCATCACTGATTCGTTTGATGAGCGCGTGGTCGAGGCCTACTGGATCGGCAACGAGCTGCTCACCGGCGTGGAGGTTCGGCAGCTCCACGATGCCCTAGCTGAGCGCTTCGGAAAGCAGCTCCAGGGCCGGACGCGTGATTGGGTGCTCGGCAAAGCTCCTGCCGGGGCACGCCCCCATCACAACTTCCACGTCTTCGACGTTCACAGCCGCGTCGGTGAGCTGGGTCACACGATCGAGACGATGGACCAGTGCCGGATAAGCTGGGGCCGGGTGATGCGCGTCGACGGCGCCGAACTGGAGGTCGAACGGCAGCCGCTGGTGTTGATGGATGGCAAGCTCGCGCTCGGGCCGGCACGGCTGGAGCGGGTCGCGCGGCAAGTCGACGGCCGCGGTTTTGCCGACGCGGCCTCTGCCGAGGACTGGGTTTCCCTACACTGGGGCTGGGTCTGCGAGGTCATCACCCCGCGCCAGCAAACGAACCTTAGCCGTTACACGCGGGATCACGTCCTTCTCGCGAATCAGACGCTCTAAGCTCATGGGACGCAAGACAGTTATGCGAACGCTGAACCGCCGGGAGGCAATGCAAGGGATGGCCGGGGCGCTTACGGCCCTAGCAGTACCGGGTCGAACACCGGTCATCGCCGCAACCGCACGAGAATCGGCCGCCCTCGTGCGGTTCGCGTGGTGGAGTGATGTCGGAGTGCCGACGCCTTTTCAAGTCTCGGCCGTCGGGCCGGGCGGGGCGGTCCTCCTGTCGCTCATCTACGACACACTGACCTGGAAGGACGAAGACGGGATCATTCCCTGGCTTGCCTCGGAATGGGGTGTAAGCGACGATGGCCTTGGCTACTCGTTCCACCTCATTGAGGGCGCGGCGTGGCACGATGGCGAGCCAGTGACCGCGGCGGACGTGGCCTTCTCGTTTGATGCCTATACGCGCCATCCGTACCGTTGGATGAGCACCGAGGTGATCGACTCCGTCGAGGTGGCGGCGGAGCATGTGGTGGCCTTTCAGCTGAAACGTCCCTACGCCGCGTTCATCGAGGATATCGCCGGTGTCGTGCCCATCGTGCCACGTCATATCTGGGAGAGCGTCGACGATCCGATTGCCTACTCCGGGGCGGACCGCTCGGTCGGCAGTGGCCCCTTCAAGCTGGCCGACTACGACGAGTCACAAGGCGCGTATCGACTGGTCGCCAACGAAGCATATTGGCGTGGCCGGACCGTCGTTCAGGAGTGGCAGCAGTTCACCGTGCCGCCGGAAGCGCGGGTGCAGGTGCTTCAGCAAGGCGAAGTGGACATCACCCTCAGTACCGATGCATCGGTGCGAGAGCTCTTCGGTGGCGATGACCGCTTACAGGTCTTCGAGACGGCGCCGCTCTCGATCGTTCGCCTCGCCATCAACACGCGCCGCCCGCCACTCGATCAGCACGCGGTCCGCCAGGCGATTGCCTACGCGCTCGACCGGCAACTGATCGCGGAGACGATCACGCGGGGTCCGGCGATCCCCGGTAGCGCGGGAGTCATCCCACCTGAGACCCCCTGGTATAACCCCTCGCTCCAGCAGTACGCGTACAACGCGGACCGGGCGCGCGAGCTACTTGGCGGCAAGAGGTATACGCTCGATCTCATTGCCGATCCGAGCGCCCGCGAGCCGGAGCTGATGGCGCCCATGCTGGAGGAAGTCGGCATCACCTTGAATGTCCAGCAAGTCGACGCCGCAACACGGCTCCAATTGCTGGCCGATGGTGACTTCCAACTGGCGCTGACCTCGCACATCGGCGTCGGCGGTGATCCGGATTACCTACGCCGGTGGTACAGCGGCGAAGAGACGAATGCGTTCGCCCAAGGCTCGATCTTCGACAATGAGGAGTTCGCCAGGCTGGGGGAAGAGCAAGCTGCAGCCCTGGACCCGGAGGAACGGCGCGAGCTGATCTTCCGGATGCAGGAGATTCTGGCCGAGGAGCTCCCGACCATCGTGCTCTACCACCGCCGCTTCTACTGGGCCTATGATTCCGCCGTTTTCACGCCGATGGAGACCTGGGGTGGTCTGATGAACGGGATTCCCTTCCCCAACAACAAGCTCACCCTCATCGATAGCTGAGGCGGTGGAGTGGTCGCCGCGCTCTGCCGGCTGCTGTTGCGCTACGCGGTACTCGGCGTGGCGGTCGTGCTGCTCAACTTCCTCATCCCGCGGCTCTTACCCGGTGATCCGCTCAGCTTCGGCTCGGGGGAGGGCACAGGACCTGCCGTCCCGCTTTCGGGCGCCGCCAAGGCCGAGCTGCAAGCCTACTATCACCTTGATGAGCCGTTGTCGCGCCAACTGGTCGCCTACCTTGGCGATCTGGCGCGGGGTGATCTCGGCCACTCAATCGAGAGGCCGGCTCCAGTTCGCGACCTGATCCTGGATCGTCTGCCATGGACCGCTGGGCTGCTTTCCGTGTCCCTCCTGCTAGCGACGGTAACCGGCACGGCGCTCGGTCTCCTGGCGGGCTGGGCACCGGGACGGCGCCTTGACCGTCTCCTCGTCTCGGTGACAGGTGCGCTGGCGGCGATCCCCGAGTTTCTCGTGGCGATTGGCTTCCTGCTCGTCTTCGCCGTGGGGTTCGGCTGGTTTCCCCTGTTCGGCGGGGAATCGGTCTTCGCCGATTACGGCGACGGCAGGACCGGCGCGGTACGCCGTGCGTCGAATATCGCCACCCATCTCATCCTGCCGGCCGCCACGCTGGTCGTCGTCGGTGTCTCGGCCTTCGTCCTGCTGGCGCGCGATACTGCCGCCGGTCTCCGGCATGCGCCCTGGATCGTCGTCGCGCGGGCAAAGGGCCTGCCGGCGCGGCAGGTAGCGTGGCGACACGTCCTCCCCAACATGGCGTTGCCAATCCTCTCGTTCTTCGGACTGCGGTTTGGAGCGTTACTCGGCGGTGCCCTGGTCGTCGAACGGGTCTTCGGCGTCCCGGGCCTTGGCCTGCTGGCCTACCAAGCCCTTCGCGCGCGCGACTACCCGCTGCTCCAGGCGCTCTTTTTGCTCTCGAGCCTGGCCATGCTCGTCGCGAACCTCGCGGTGGATGTCATCTCCCTTCGTCTTCTTGCCCGCCGCGGTGTGCTCCATGGTTGACCGGCGATCCACCCTGGCGTGGATCGCCGGTGGTTTCCTCCTGGCGCTCGTGACGGTGTCGGTCACCGCTCCCAGCCTAGCGCCACACGATCCCCGGCTGACAACCGGCATCCCGCTCACGCCCCCCTCGCGGAGCCACCCCTTGGGGACCAACGATCTTGGTCAGGACGTGCTGAGCCAGCTGATCTTCGGCGCGCGGGCGGCGCTGATCGTGGCCGCCGTGGTCGCGGGAATCTCGACCGTACTGAGCTGGACCGTCGGGCTGATGGCCGGCTACTTCCGGCGTGCCGAGGCCCCGCTGATGGCGGTTACCGATCTCTTGCTTGCCCTGCCGAATATCCCGCTCTACCTCCTCGTCTTGACCTTGCTTGGTCCCAGCCGCCGCAACCTGATACTGGTGCTGGGCCTGCTCTCATGGCCGGCTTTCGCCCGCGTCGTCCGCAGCGTCGTGCTGCAGGCGCGGTCAGCGCCCTACGTGGAGGCGAGCAAGGCCCTGGGCGCGTCCGGCCTCTTCATTGTTCATCGTCATGTTCTTCCGGCGACGCTCGATGTCTTGCCGACCAAGATCGTGCTCACCGTGCGGTTCGCGGTCTTTGCCGAGGCGACGCTCGCGTTTCTCGGTCTTGGCAGTGCCGGCACGATAAGTTGGGGAACCATGCTCAATTGGGCGTTTGCCGACCCGTTGCTCTTCGAGCGGCCCGTCTGGCCCTGGCTTGTCCTCCCACCGACGTTCGCGATCATGTCGCTCATTCTCGCCACCGTCTGGCTCTCTGATGGGATCACACGAGCCCGCGCCGGCGTCATCCGGAGACCGCGCCGTAATACCTCATCTCAGAAGGTTGTTGCGCCGAGAAGACCGCGCCTAACCCTCACTCCGGCAGCACGACCGCGATTTGCGCCATCAGGCCGCCGTCGATCTTGTACTCGCCGCCGGTGATGAAGCTGGCGCGGTCGCTGACCAAGAAGGCGATGAGCTCCGCCACTTCTTCGGGCTGAGCCATGCGGCCGAGCGGATGCATCTTGCCCCAGCTCTCCAAGGTCTCGGCCTGGGTTCCCTCGCCCTTGAAGAGATCAGCGGAGTGGCGCAGCATCGGGGTGTCGACCGATGCCGGACAGACGGCCATGACTCGGATATGCTCGGCGGCGTGGTCGAGGGCCATCGCCCGCGTTAGGGCATTGATCGCACCTTTGCTCGCCGCATAGGCAGCAACGCCCCGCTGGTTGGCAAAGGCCTGGACCGACGAGACGTTGACGATCGCGCCGCCACCCCGCTTGCGCATCTCCGGGATCGCCCAATGCCCGGTCAGGTACATGCTCTTGACGTTGACCGCGAAGACCTCGTCCCACGTCGCCTCATCCGTCTCGACCACGGTGCCGTATCGCTGGATCCCGGCGCTGTTGATGAGGATGTCCACCCCGCCGAACCGCTCGACCGTCCGCTGGATCAGGGTCCGTGCGCCGTCCATCGTGGAAACGTCCGCAGCGATGCCCTCGACTGTGCCCCCGGCATCCCGGATCGCCGACACCGCCTCATCCACCGCGTCCTGTCGCCGGCCGCACAGGGTCACCACCGCCCCACCCGCGGCCAGCCGCTCCGCCGCCGCTCTCCCAATCCCGAGCGACCCTCCCGCAACCACCGCAATGCGTCCCGCGAACTCCTCCCGCTGCTGCATGGAAGCCTCCCACAATGAGCTCTAAACTTCTCTCTGCCGCCTGCGCCTGCCGCCTGCCCCCTACCGCCCGCCAACCTCCGCCGTCAACCAGAGGCTGCGCCGCTCCCCTGGCCCGAGCGTCATCGCGCTGCCGTTCGCGACGGCGTCGGCCAGGCCGTTCGTTGGATAGCTTGAGAACGGTTCCAAACCGATGTTGTAGTGACGCCCATACCACGGATAGCCGGTGATTGCCCCGAACTCCTGCCAAAACCAACAGTAGGGAAGCACGTTCGCGTCCCAACGAAGCGCGAAGGCGAGGCCGTGTCTCGCGCTGGTGACCGTGTACGCTCCTTCATCACCAAACCCCGTCAGGTACACCAGCTCGCTCGGTGTACCTGGCGCGGGGAGAACGTGGAGATCGACCATCTTCCCATCCGAGCCCATCACGATGGGCCATCTGCCTTCTTCCTCACGCACCCGTCTCCCGGAGGGACCGATCGCGACGGCGTGGGGAACCACGCCCAAGCCCTCGGGCAGCTCGATGGTATCGCCCGGTCCAAGGAACGGCCGGCCGAACGCGAGATGGTGTCCCCACATTGCCCGGAGTGGCACACCGCTCTCGTTCGTCACCCGCTCTTCAATGGTAAGCGCCGGATCATCCGCGGTCAGCCGCAGCGTCTTCTCCATCAAGAAGGGCGTCTTCTGGGCGCGCACCGAGAACGTGACCGCGACCGCGTTCTCCTCGTCCTCGGTGATCGCGTAGTCCCAGGGTAGGTTCGAGACCTCCCCGTGCTGTCCGAAGGTCGCCCCGTGGTACTGGGAGGGCGCGCCGCCGCTCGGAAACACTTCCTGCCAGCCGCCTGGGTAGTAGTCGGTGAAGGTCGCGAGAGGGTCGGGAGATGTCGAGAGATACGATCGTGGGTCCCGAACGCCGCCGGCCGTCAGCCAGACGAGGTCGACGTCGGACGGCTTGTAGAGGAACTCGACAATGTCGGTCCCCTTTTCGGCGAGGATCGTGATCCGGAGACGACGGTTCTCCAGCACGACGGTCGCCATCCCCTGTAGGCTTGATTCGTGGACGCGGGCGCCCCAGTTGCGCTGCGGCCGGTAACGGCTGATCGGCATCAGGATGGTCTCCCCGGAGAGGGCCTCGGCCCAGGGCGTATTGGGTTCCGGGATTGTAGACGCACCATCCAACGCTGCGCACCTGGCATAATGAGATACGGCGCTTCTGCCATGGGGCTCCGTCTCGCTCTTGCATGTAAGGAAACATCACCCTGTTGGTTCTCCCAGGCTTTGCCGACCACGTTGATCTCGCTGGCTATCTGATCGAGCGGTGCCCGGATTGTCATCAGACCGGGCCGTTCGCGGTCTACGACGCCAAGCGGAAATTCACCATGTGGTTTGTGCCGATGGCGACGATCGGCAAGAGACAGATCATGGAGTGCCGGACCTGCGGTGCACGGTTCTCGCTCCCCGACTCGCTCCAAGCCGAGCTGCCGGGCAGGTTGCTCAGCCAGGACCAGCTATCGGCACGTATTCGTGAGTCTAGGGATGGCCAGGCCGTGACGCCTGCCAGACCGCAGCGAGGCGCACCCACGGCCTACCAAGTGCTCCAAGTTGACGTTCATGCCGATCAAGAAGTGGTGGATGCCGCATTCAAGCGGCTCGCGCTCAAGTACCACCCTGACCGCTCGGCCGACCCGGTCGCCGCCGACCGTATGCGCGAGCTGATCGAGGCCCGCAACCTGCTCAGTGATCCCGTCCGCCGTCGTGCCTACGACGCCAGCCTCGGCGTTCGCCGCCGTACCGGCCCACGTGAGCCGATGCCATTCCGCGCCGTGGCCGTCCGGCCGGAAGAGGTTTGAGCTTGGCGAGACGGCAAGGCGGTGAGGCGGCGAGGCGGCGAGGGATGGCACTGGAATAACTTGTGCGGTGGTAGGGTCCCGCGAGAGACCGCCTCATCCGACGTTGAAACGAAGGGGAGCATCCCATGACGATGGAAACGCGACGGCTTGGCAAGACCGGTCATCAGAGCACGGTCATCACGTTCGGTACCTATGCCATCGGCAAGGTAGACCAGGACGAAGCGGACCGTGCGATCGAATTTGCCTTAGAGCGCGGGATCAACCACTTCGATGTCGCTCCGACCTACGCCGAGGCGGAGCTCCGGCTTGGGGACTACCTCAAGCGCCACCCTCAACCCGATCTCTTTATCGGGTGCAAGACCCACGAGCGAAGCGTTGACCAGGCAAGCATGGAGTTACACCGGACGCTGGACCGCCTTGGGCGCGACAGCTTCGATCTCTACCAGCTCCACGCGGTCTGCAACACGGACGACCTCGAGGCCTGTTTAGCAAAGGGTGGGTCCATGGAAGCCATCCTCGCCGCCCGCGACGAGGGCCTAGTGACCCACGTCGGGATCACCGGGCACGGCATGCAGGCGCCGGCGACCCACCTCGCCGCGCTCGACCGTTATCCTTTCGCCACGGTGATGGTCTCCAACAATCCGGTCATGGAGGCGATGCCGGACGTCCGTCGCGACTGGCAGGCACTGCTCGCGCGGTGTGGCCAGGACGACGTTGGCGTCCATGTGCTGAAGGCCACCGCCAAAGCCCCGTGGGGGGAACGCGAGCGGACGCACAATACCTGGTACGAGCCGCTGACCGAGCAGGACGAGATTGACCGGGCGGTGGCATGGGCACTGGCGCGTCCAGTGACGACCCTCTGCTCCTCCGGTGACCTGACGGTCTTCCCGAAGATCGTCTCGGCCGCCGAGCGGTACCGCTCGGGCGAGGTCGAGGAACGCGAGGCGCTCCTGGCCTCCGTGCCGGGCTACGGCAACATCTTCGCCAGCGCGGACGCGTAGATCGAGCGGAGCGCACGATCCGTCGGCGGAGTCGCTTTCAACGCCGGTGTCTAGGAGCGCTGTCGCCAGATCAGATCGAGATCCATGACGAACCCCGACAGTTCCGGGGCGCCCGTGACAGAACGCGGCGCGTCCAGCAGCTCGATCTCGACCCCCGGACGGCACACCTCGACCCGATGCTCGGAAGCATCGATTAGCCAGCCCAGGCGAGCCCCGTTCTCGACATACTCGGCCATCTTGGCTCGAATTCTCCCTAAGCCATCAGACGGGGAGCGCAGCTCGATCACGAAGTCCGGGCAGAGTGGCAGGAATCGCTCCCGCCGAGGGGCGGAGAGGGCCGCGAGCCGGTCACGCCGGACCCAGGCGGCATCGGGAGAGCGGACCGCGCCGTTGGGCAGGATGAAGCCGCCGGAAGAGTCAGACGCGATGCCGGTCCCATCGCCCAACGCCCACGTCGTAAGTTGAGCGGTGATGATGGCGTTGCGACTGCTGGTTTCCCACCCGGCCGGCGCCATGATCTCCAACTCTCCCACGGCGGTTCGCTCGATCCGCCACTCCTCATTGAGGCGGCAGAAGGCGAAGAATTCGTCATCCGTGAGGTCCACCGCCGGGCGGGTGCGGAGCACTAAAGGCCGGCGCTCGGTGGCGAGGGTCGATACAGTCATGCCTACCTCCATGGCGCGGCTCACCCCCGCATTGTAGCGTGAGATGACCGGGGAATTCAGTGGACGCGCCAACCAGTTTTCCGTGCGTGGTGCGATCCGCGCATGGACGCCGTGAGCACTGCCCCGGGTGGTTTGTGCCCATGTGTGGGCACCGCCAGCTGAGGCGCCATAATAGATGGTTGCGATCCCGCTCGTCCTCGCTCCATAAGCCGGCGGAACGCATTCTCACGTGACGAGCGGTTTCCCAGCCTAGCGCATCGGCGAATCGTGCTCGACCGCTGTGCCCTAGACGGCCTACTGTAGACTCACGGTATTCGAGCCAATGCCGCGGCGCGGTGTTGCGACATGAGTGGAGGGGAACACACGGAACATGCCACCATCCGGCCAATCTGCAACCTACTATCTCACCGCCGCGATCGACTATCCCAACGGTGCCCCGCACATCGGGCATTCGTTGGAGAAAATCGCCGCCGACGTGATGCGTCGTTACCGTCTCCTCCGAGGAGACGATGCCTGTCTGACGATGGGACTCGACGAGAACAGCCAGCATATCGTTACCGCCGCCCGTGATAACGGCGTGGACGTCCACGTTTGGGTTGACCGCATGGAGGAGGTTTTTCGCCGGGCTTGGGCGTCGCTCGATGTCCAGCCGGACGCCTTCGTCCGTACGACCGAGCCGCGCCATGCCGCGGCCTCCCGGGAGCTGTTCCAGCGTGCCCAAGCTGCCGGCGATATCTACAAGTCAACCTACGCGGGCTGGTATTGTCCCAATTGCAACGCGTTCTACACCGACGACGACCTGGTCGCGGGACGCTGTCCCAACCACCCGAGCATCGTGCCGGAATGGCTGGAGGAAGAGAACTACTTCTTCGCCCTCGGCAAGTACGGCGAGCGCCTGCTCGCCCATATGGAGCAGCATCCCGACTTCATCATGCCGGCCGTCCGCCGCGCCGAGGTGCTGGCCACGATCCACCAAGGCCTGCGCGATTTCTCGGTCTCCCGTGCCGTGCGGGCAGGGACGACGCCGTGGGGCATTCCTGTGCCGGGCGACGAGAGCCAGGTCCTCTATGTCTGGTTCGACGCGCTGACGACCTACCTCACCGGCATCGGCTTCGCGGACGACTACGACCTCTTTGAACGGATGTGGCCTGCCAAGGCCCACGTCATCGGCAAGGACATCACCCGCTTCCACTGCCTCTACTGGCCGGCGATGCTGCTCTCGGCCGGATTGCCGTTGCCGGGGCATGTCGTGGTCCACGGGTTCTTGACCGTCGATGGCCAGCGGATCTCGAAGACGACGGGCAACGTGGTCGATCCGGTCGAGATCACCGCCGAGTTCGGCGCTGACCCGGTTCGGTACTACCTGATGCGCGACGTCTCGTTCGCCTCCGATGGTGACTTCTCCCGTACCACCCTGATCCGCCGCCACAACGACGATCTGGCCAACGACCTCGGCAACTTACTCAACCGTGTCGTCTCGATGGTCGGCCGCTATCGCCAAGGGGAAGTGCCAGAGGCAGGAGCGCCAGGCGACCTAGAGCGCGATCTTCAACGCGTTGCGGAACAGGCGCGAGGTCAGGCCGAGGCCGCATTCGATGCCTGGGCGCTCGACCGTGCGCTGGATGCGATCTGGACGCTGGTCAGGCGCTCGAATCAATATCTTGAAGAGCGCCAGCCCTGGAAGCTGGCCAAGGACGAAGCGCAACGGCCGGTGCTCGATACGACGCTGGCCTCCGCGGCCGAAGCGATGCGCCTGATCGCGATCTACCTGGCGCCCTTCATCCCGACCACGGCTGATCGGATCATGGCGCAGCTCGGCCTGCCGCCTGTCGCCCAGAATGATTGGGTCGGCGCCGGTACGTGGGGCGCCCGAACGACCACGCGGGTTGTGCCGGCGGAGCCGCTCTTCCCGAAGATCGAGGCGACTGGTAGCTGACGCTTCAGGTAGCGCGCGTGCGACAATCGGTGATATGAAGTGATTAGCGTCGGCTGCTGCGCGGTAGCCGGTGCATGATGAGGGAGATCAACGTGGACGTTACATTCCAGTCAGGTGAGCCGCTTACCCAGGCGGTCGATGCGCTCGTCGTGCCCGTCACTAGGACCGGCGATGGACCGGAGGTCGGCGGTCTCGCGGCCGAGGCCGCTGCTAAGCTGGGTGGGGAGCTCAAGACCTTGATCGCGGACGCCCGCTTTACGGCGAAGATCGGCAGCACGCTTAGGGTGCCAACGCTCGGTAACCTCCCAGCGCGTCACCTGATCCTCACCGGGATTGGGTATCCGGCGCGGCTGGATGCCGACCGAGTACGCCGTGCTTGGGCGGCCGCCGCGCTCG
>DASYWB010000120.1:0-5405 GCA_035936495.1 Thermomicrobiales bacterium | reverse complement strand
GTCCAGGCCGACCTGGACCGGAAGGTGGGCCAGCCACGCGCTGCTCTCGGAGAGGAGCGCTTCTGCGCCGCGTGGGCCGCGGGTCGGGCACTCTTACTTGAGCAGGCCGTGGAGGAGGCCGCCGTGTTGGCAGCCACCCTTACACGCGAGTCAACCGCGGCGCCCAACCTGTCCGCGGTGCCCCCCGCTCGCTCAGGCCGGCCGAGAGGTGGAGGTCCTGCGGTTGTGGCGCAGGGACTGACCAACGCCGAGGTCGCCGAGCGGCTCTTCCTGAGCCGGCGGACCGTTGGCGCCCACCTGCGTCGCATCTACGACAAGCTCGACGTCACCACCCGCGCGGCGGCGATCGGCTTCGCCGTGGATCACGGCTTGGCCTGATGTGCATTGGATAGTTCAGCCGACTCCCGCCGCGTACTCGCGAGAGCTCGTCGCGGAGAGTCACCTCGGGGTCAAGCTCCACTCAAGGATTCGATGCATCCCCATCACTACGGCGGGTCCGACGAGTTGGAGACGGCGCGAGGCTGAGAAGAATTCGAGGTCGACAGGCTACATGGGCCTCTCCGCGCGATCATCTCCAAGCGCTTGGTCCAGCCAGACCAGGTCGCGCAGCCGGATGCCATGCTCCTCCAGGTCAGGTGGATAGCCGCGTTCAGGGGTGAAGACGTCACGCTCGATCCGCCAGAGTCGGAAGCCGGCTTTCTGGTAGAAGGCAATCTGGCCGATGCTGGAGTTGCCGGTGCCGACGATGACCCGGCGGACGCCGCTCGCCTGCAGCGCGGCAAGCACCAGCCCCAGCAGTCGCTGGCCCACGCCCTGGCCTTGGTGGTCCAGCGCCACCGCGACGGCCTTCAGTTCAGCCGTGCCCTCGGCCTGGGACAGCACCAGCACGAGGCCGAGCGGCGCCCCAAGCGCGTCTGCCAGCACATACAGGTCACCCGTCTGCAGGTAGGAGCGGACCTGTGTCTCCGACGCGTCCGCGAGGAGCAAGAGCGGCAGGTAGCGCTCGCGCTCTGGGCCCGGTTCCACCACTCGCAACATCACCCCTCCCCTCTCACGAGGTCCCAGACACCATCCTGGGAGCGTCGCGACGTTATAGGTATCGCGCGGCCTACCGGTTAGGTAGGGCAATTAAGCAGATTGGCCGATGTGGGGGGACTGTCGCCTGCCTAGAGTAGGGGCATGGGCGAGGGCGCTCCGCGTTACCCCCCGTCCGAACGGGGAGCCCGCTCCCCCCACTGTCACTGATACACGTACATAGCCGCCACAGGAGGCCACCAATGAATCCCGGAGCCCCATGGATCCAACCGATGCCTATGAGCCGCCACGAAGACTACTTGGAGGAAGTTCGCCAGAAGGGACTTCTCGCCCTGGCCCGGGTCGGTCAGCCGCGCCGGTGGCCCCTCCTCGCGATGCGTCGTGTCGTGGGCGCGACGATGGTCGCGCTGGGGCAGCGGATGGTCAGCCAAGGCGACACGCCAATCACGAGTGGGCCCAGGCCGAGGGCATCGGTCGGTGCGCCTGCAGCAAAACTGGGGACGAGCGTCGGATGGCACGATTCTACGAGCCTTGGCCAGCCATCGCCATGAGGCGGCGCACTGTCTTGGTCAGCACTTGCCAGGTCATTACTGTGACCGGTCGTGTACCTGAGCCAATGATGAGCAGAACCCGATTGTTCGGTCCACGTAAAGGAAGGACCCATGCGTTACCTTATCCTCGTGCTTGGCGCCATCGGTGCACTCATCATGGCTGCCGGCTGCAGCCCCATGTCGAACCTGACGGCGGCAGAAACGGCGTACATCGAGGTGCTCGATGAGCAAGTCGATGCGCTGGACGGGAGCTTCGACCGTTTCGCCGACGTCATGGATCCGACGAACGGCCTGAGTATGTCCGGTTGGTCAGCGGCCATCCAAGCCGAAGCCGCGCTCTGGTCCCGTCTGTACCAGGACGCGCGGCGTCTCACACCTCCCGAGAGATTTGTCGAGCTGAACACGAAGAATCTGGAGATGCTCGGCCTCCTCGTGGCTGCGGGCAAGGACCTGGGCCATGCCCCCAGGGATCCTTTGTATCTGGGATCCGGCATGGAGAAGCTCTTCCAGGCGCACGACCTGGCCGACGACGTGGAGGACATGATCCAGGACGCCCGCTGAGCCGCGTGGTGGCTCCCCTCTGGTAGAACTGGGGTCGAAGGCTTATCCATGCGTGCGGCCTGGTCACTGCCTGATTGGGAAGCAGCGCCGCTTCCGGCGGACACATGGCACGGATAAGATCGCTACGGTACTCGACTCCGCAATGGCTGAGCTCTATCACAATCGGCCAGCCGTTGATGCGAGGCTGGCCGACCGCACCACGCCCCGGTCCCCCTTCGTCTCTAGTCGGCATCATAAACCATCTTCTTGTGTCTCATGAATGATGTCCGATGCCAACTGACCGCGTCCCGTCGAACCACACGATAGCCCTTAGCGGTGCCAGACACGCGGTCAGTATGGTGCTCGATTCTGGTGGTGCTTCATGCTGGTTAGGTATGGCGATTAAGTAGATCGGCCGATGTCTTCCGTGATCCAGATTCCTAAAGTACTGCCTTGGGTGAGGGAGTTCCGCGGCCCCGAGCCCTTGGAAGCCTAGTCACCAACGTCACATCAGCGAGAACAGGAGAAGATTGTCATGGATTCTCGTGTAACGTCCCCCGCCATCACGTCCCTGAGAAGGAAACGGAGCCGGAAAGGAACGAATGGGGTGGTCACCGGATTCGGATTGAAAAGCCCTATCAACGACGGGAATCGGAAGTGGTGGACACTCGTCGCCGCCTGCTTCGCCCTCTTCATGGCGATCCTCGACAACCTCGTTGTCAACGTCGCCCTGCCGACGATCGCACGAGAGCTGGAGAGCTCGACGACCCAGCTCCAGTGGATCGTCTCGGCCTATATCCTCGTCTTCGCCTCGCTGCAGATCACGGCTGGTGGTCTTGGTGACCGGTTTGGGCGCAAACGGTGGTTCCTGGGCGGGATCGCCCTCTTCACCACCACATCGTTGGCGGCCGCGTTCGCGTACAACGCCGAGACTCTCATCGCGGCTCGCGCGATCCAAGGGCTCGGTGCCGCATTCATCCTCCCGCTATCGCTCACGCTTATCTCGGCTGCGTTCCCGCCTGAGGAGCGCGGCAAGGCGCTCGGCATCTGGTCGGCCGTCTCCGTTTCCGGCCTCGCACTCGGTCCGGTCATCGGTGGCTTCCTGGTTGACTACATGAGCTGGAACTGGATCTTTCTGGTCAACGTGCCGGTCGGCATCGGTGCATTCATGGTTGCCTTGGCGGTCGTCCATGAGTCGCGTGACACGAGCGGGACTGTCGCCACCGACATCCCAGGGACGCTCATTGTGACTGGCGCCATCGCGACCCTTACTTGGGCGCTGATCGAGGCCGGGGAACGAGGCTGGGGAGATCAGCTGATCGTGACCAGCTTCGCCGTGTCGGTAGCCCTGTTCGGGGCCTTTGTCTGGATCGAGGACCGGGTGGCGCGGCCGATGGTGCCGCTACGCTTCTTCCGATACCGCACCTTCACGGGCGCTAATGTTGACGCCTTCGTCGTCTCCTTCCTGATCGCCGGTGTCGCCTTCTTCACCACGCTCTACCTCCAGAACGTGCACGGCTTCTCGGCGGTCCGCGCTGGGTTGGCCCTGCTGCCGATGGTGGCGGTCATGATGATCGGCTCGCCGATCTCGGGAGTGCTGATCAACCGAATCGGCTCGTCGAAACTCATCGCCCTGGGCATGGCCGTCACCGGGGCAGGAACCCTGCTCTTCCTGAGGGCAGGGATCAACGCTTCGTATCTCGACATCACACCGGCATACATGGTCATGGGCCTGGGCTTCTCGCTGATCTTTGCGCCAATGACGACGGCGGTCCTCAATAGCGTAGAGAGCGAGAAGAGTGGTGTGGCGTCGGCCGTGAACGGGGCGGTCCGAGAAGTGGGCAACGCCTTTGGTATTGCCCTCCTCGGCACCTTGATGAATCGCGCCTACCAAGCCCAGTTCGATAGTTCCCCGGAGATCCGCGCGCTGCGTGGCGATGAGGCGATGGCACCGCTACAGCCGGTGGTTGACCTCATCGGGTCAGGGATGGGCTACGGTGGCCGCGTGGTCGAGAATAGCCTAGCCTTTCCCGGCCTCGATCCGGCGATCACTGGGATTGTGCGTGAAGTGAGCAGCGAGGCGTTCATGGGTGGCATGGATCGGGCCATCCTCGTCTCGGCACTGGCCATCATCGCGGCCAGCATCGCGTCCTACGTTCTGATCAATGACCGCGTCCCCCAGCCCGTCGGCGAGTTGGATCAGGTGGGTGTCTTGGTGCCGGCGTCGGGAGCGGACTAACGCCAT
Organism: Thermomicrobiales bacterium; assembly: GCA_035936495.1. GTDB lineage: Bacteria > Chloroflexota > Chloroflexia > Thermomicrobiales > UBA6265 > DASYWB01. The sequence continues at coordinate 1,034 of DASYWB010000120.1, read as the reverse complement.
GCTGTCCTCCTTGAGCGTCGGTGTCATCGTGCGAAGGGGACGATGAAGAGGCTGTCCGTTGGCTCGCCGATGGGGCTGACGGCGAGTGCGCAAGCATGGCTCCGATCGTCACTTGGACGGTGGAAGCAAATGCGCCGATAGACCTAGGGAAAGATGCAGAGGTCTCCTTCCGGGTTCAGACTTCTATGGACACGTATGGGGCCGCCCGTCAGTTGGTCATTGTGGCGCGGCCGAATCGTTGACGGGCGAGCACGGCCGCTCGATAATGGTGGGTATCTGCTGAAGCCATGCTAGGAACGAGCCGTGGCCGACCCACCACCCGGCGACCGCCTCGCCTCGCCGCCCATCACTCCGATCGCATCTCCTGACGGGGAGCGCCTGACCCCGTCGCTGCCGGTCCCCCTGACGCCGCTGGTGGGGCGTGAAGGTGAGCTGGTCGAGGTGGTGGCGCTCCTGCGTCGCCAAGACGTTCGGCTGCTGACGCTGACCGGCCCCGGCGGCGTCGGCAAGACTCGCCTCGCCCTCGCGCTCGCCGTCGCGCTGGCCGAGGAGTTCACCGATGGCGTGATCTTCGTCGATCTCGCCCCGATTCAGGACCCCGCGATCGTGGGCACCACGATCGCGCAGACCCTCGGTATCCGCGACGTCCCCGGGCTCTCCCCGCAGGACGCCCTGGGGAATGCACTGGGTGACCGGCACCTGCTGCTGGTGCTCGACAACCTGGAGCAGGTGGTGGCGGCCGCGCCGGAGATCGCCGCCCTGGTGGCCCGCTGTCCGGCGCTGACCGTGCTGGCCACGAGCCGCGCCCCGCTCCGGGTGCGGGCCGAGCGCAGCTACCCGGTAGAGCCGCTCTCGCTGCCCGACCCTCGCCGCCCGGTGTCAGCCGCGTCCCTCGCCGCGAACCCGGCGGTGGCCCTCTTCATCGAACGGGCGCAGGCCGTCGTGCCCAGCTTCGCGCTCACCGAGGCCAACGCCGCGGCGATTGCCGAGGTCTGCCGCCAGCTCGACGGGCTGCCGCTGGCGATCGAGCTGGC
>DASYWB010000119.1:0-2750 GCA_035936495.1 Thermomicrobiales bacterium | reverse complement strand
ATCTCTCGTTCGATCTCGGCAAAGCTCTTCCGGTCCGCATCGCGCACGACGGGGACGACAAGACCTTCCTCGACGCCAACGGCGATCCCGATGTCGTAATAGTGCTTCAGGATGAGCTCATCGCCACGCAGCTCGCCGTTGACACGCGGAAACGCTTTCAGCGCACCGATCGCCGCCTTCGTGAAGAACGACATGAAGCCAAGGCCGACCCCGTGCCGCTCCTTGAATGACTCCTTCCGGCGGCTCCGCACCTCCATCACGGCAGACATGTCCACCTCGTTGAAGGTGGTAAGCATCGCCGCCGTCTGCTGGGCTTGAACCAGGCGCTGAGCGATAGTCTGGCGGCGACGCGAGAGCCGGATGCGCTCCTCGCGCTCGTCGGCCACCGGTGCCATCGCCGCGATCCCGCTAGGAGCCGGGGCCGGTTGCGGCAGCGGAGCGGCAGGGGCTCCCGGTGTTGCCGGCTCCGGCTGCCGTCCCACCTGGCCCATGACGTCCTCTCGCGTGATGCGGCCACCCGGGCCGGTCCCGGTCAACGCGGCGAGATCGATGTGATGTTCCTCGGCCAGACGGCGAACAGCCGGCGCCGCGCGGCCCCCATCGGTGTCGCCCGCGGCCGGCGCGGCTTCGGATGCCTGACGCGGTAGAGCGCTCTCGGTCTCCGTGGTGGCTTCGCGCGCGTCATTCGCCACCGTCGCGGCGGCCTCCGGCTCCGCCTGGGCGCTGGAGCCGTTCTCTGAAGCCGTGGCACTGCCTTCGCCGGCGGCAACCATCCCGAGGGTCTCGCCGACGGTCACGACGTCGCCTTCCTGCTTGTCGATCCGGGACAAGACGCCATCCTCAGCCGCCGTGACATCGAGGTTGACTTTGTCTGTCTCGAGCTCAACGACGGTCTCGCCACGGCTCACGGCGTCACCTTCGCCCTTCAGCCACTGACCGACCACCGCGTCCACCAGCGACTCGCCTAGGGGTGGAACCTTAATCTCGACCGCCATGTCCGCTTGCTCCTGCTTCCGCTACGAAACGCCTCGACCGCTCTTGCTCAACCAAAGGTGGGGTGCCAGGAATCAATCCCGTTCCCACTCTCCATCGCGGGCAGGGGCGGACCAGGTTCATCGCTTGGCCGCCGGCTTCTTCGATGGCGCAACCTCTGACGTCTCCCGGCGGCCATTTGCCGCGTTCCGCCCGTTCGCCGAGCCTTTCGCCGCCACGGACGGAGAAGGTTCAGCATCATCGAACGCGGCGTGGGTGATGCGGGCCTGCTCCTCCGCGTGCCGGTCGGCCGACCCTTCGGCCGGACTTGCCATCTCGGGCCGGCCAATGTACCTGACCGGCAGCCGATTCTTGACCAGCTGGCGCAGCCGCGGCTCCATGAACGACCACGCGCCCATGTTCTTCGGCTCCTCCTGAAGCCAGACGATCTCCGCGAGGTTCGGGTACCGATCGATGACGGCTAACAGCGCCGTATTCTGGAATGGCGCGAGCTGCTCAACGCGCACGACCGCGACTGCATCGGCCTCGTCGCGCTCTTCCCGTTCCTCAAGATCTATCGCCACTTTGCCCGAGCAGAGCACCAGCCGCATGACGGCATCGCGCCTGTCTTCCGCACGGGCATCGTCGATGACGGGCCGGAACGTTCCGGATGTGAACTCCGCCGGTAGCGACGCGGCAAGAGGATGCCGCAGCAGGCTCTTGGGCGTCATCAGAATCAGTGGCCGGGGATCGCTCTCCAAACGCGCCGCCTGGCGACAGAGCAAGTGGAAATATTGCGCGGCCGACGTGCAATTGGCGACGCGCAGGTTATCGCCCGCGGAGAGCTGGAGAAAGCGCTCTAAGCGAGCGCTCGAGTGCTCCGGTCCCTGTCCTTCGTAGCCATGAGGAAGCAGCAAAGCCAACGCCGGCAGCTGGCCCCACTTGGCCCGCGCCGAAACGATGAACTGATCGATCAGCACTTGGGCGCCATTGGCGAAGTCACCGAACTGGGCTTCCCAAAGAACGAGCGCATCAGGGGCATGGACACTGTAGCCATACTCGAAACCAACCGCGGCCGCCTCGGAAAGCGGGCTGTTGTAGACCGCGAACGATGCCCGTGCATCGGGCAACGCTTGCAGCGGCGTGTATGTTGTGCCCGTCACCGCGTCATGGAGGACCAAGTGGCGCTGGCTGAACGTCCCGCGTTCCGCATCCTGGCCGGAGAGCCGGATCGGTGTGCCGTCGGCGATGATCGCGGCGAAGGCGAGCGCTTCGGCGTGTGCCCAGTCAATCTTTCCGCCCTCCACGTCGAGGGTTCCACGCCGCCGGTCCCATTGCCGCTTGAGCTTCGGACTGGCCTTGAAACCTTCCGGCAGCGCATGAATCGCTTCGTGATAGACCCGAAGCCGATCCTCTGAAATCGCGGTTTCGACCTCCTCGCGCTGGCTCTTGGGCAGCATCTCGTCTTCCGGCACCGCCTCACCCTCCGTCACGGAGCGACGGATCCGCGCCAAGCGGTCGAGCGCCTGCTGCTCCATAGCCTTCGCGTCGGCCTCGGGCACGATGCCTTCGGTCGCCAGCTGGGAAGCCCAGTGTGCCCGGACGGTGGGGTGCTTCGTAATGGTGGCATACATCACCGGCTGCGTGAAGGCGGGCTCATCGCCCTCGTTGTGTCCCCACCGCCGATACCCAACCAAGTCGATCAGGAAATCCTTCCCGAACTCCTCACGATACGCCACGGCCATCCGGCTCGCCGTCAAGCACGCTTCCGGGTCGTC
>DASYWB010000118.1:0-3493 GCA_035936495.1 Thermomicrobiales bacterium | reverse complement strand
GGCGTAATGCTACGGGCCGCCGGAATCCCCTCGGTCGAATCCCTCCTCGATAGAGATCCTCACCCTCGGCATCAAACTGTGTCCACCCTGTCCGGCAGATTCGAGTCGTGCTACTGACCTCCGCTCAGTTGGAAACGAGTTAGTGGAGGTCCAGGACCAGGTGAGGGCATCGAGTCGACGGCCCGACGGTTCTCGGTCGGAAAGCGCCCGAAAGCTGAGGGTGCTCTCCCGCCTACAGTGTCCCCCCTATGCGGCAGGTTCAAGCGATGCTGTATCTATACCCACCGTCCGTTTGACGCTCCGTCACCCCGGCCCCTATACTCAGACGTTGTCGCCGCGGCGGCCGGGTTTGGCGTGCCGTGGATTCATAATCTGATGTTTGGACCGTAGGCTTTTGCGGACCACGACGCACTCGGGGTGATGAACAATGGTTAAGCGGACATATCAGCCGCATCGGATTCCGCGAAAGCGTGAGCACGGCTTCATGGCTCGCATGGCCACCAAGAACGGCCGGGCGGTCCTCGCCCGCCGCCGCTTGAAGGGCCGCAAGGCGCTGAGCGTTTCCGAAGAGAAGAAGTTTACCCACACCAAGTACACGATGCCCTGGCGCAAGCGCTGGTAGCACGGGAAGCGGGGCTGGGCAGGACGCTGGGTAGTCCGAGGCCCGTTCTGCAGGGGCACGGCGCGCCGTGCCCGGCCTCAAACCAACTGGGGTCGCCCCCTGACGCGGTGCCACGCGATACGATTGCGCGCGATGCTCTGCCGGGTGGGATAGGGAGCGGGCACCGCTCGCGTAATATGCGCCGGGGATGGAACGCCCCAGCCGGGCACCGGCGCGGCAAGCAGTGCCCCTACCGCTTCGCGGGTGGTGGCTACGGGTTTCCTAGCGGCACGCCGCCCGGTCCTCGCCCGAACCGTGCGGGACATCCGCATCACGACGTGTTGAGGAGGCCCGATGGTCGAGCGGCGGCTCAGGCTGCGGCGAGAGTCGGAGGTCCGCCGGGTTCGCAACCGGGGCAAGGCATTTGCCGATGGTCCGCTCGTCGCCCGCATCCTTCCAAACGAGTCCGATCCACCGCGCAATCGCTACACGGTGATCGCTGGCAAGAAAGTTGGCAAGGCGGTCCAGCGTAACCGGCTGAAGCGCCTGGTGCGCGAGGCGATCCGGCACCTCCACCCCCGTCTGGCCTTAGGACACGACGTGGTCATCATGGTCCGGGGCAGGGTCGACGAGATGCCCGGCCTGGCCGTGGCAGAAGCGTCACTGGAACGCATCGCCCGGCGCGCCGGGCTGCTCGATGGCCGAGCCGGCACGTCCTCTAACGCCGAACCGATCGAGCCGCCGAGAGGCCAACCCTGATGCCTCCACATGCCCACGGTGATGAGTGGCACCCTGACCACGGGGTAACGCAAGAGCCAGCACCATCCCGGCGTGGACCGGTCACGACGCCCGCGCTCTGGCTGATCCGTGGCTACCAGCGGTTCATCTCTCCAGCGTTGCCGCCGTCGTGCCGGTACTACCCCACCTGCTCGGCCTACGGCTACGAGGCCATCGCAAAGTACGGTATCCTTAAAGGCGGTCGCCTGGCGATCTGGCGTGTCCTCCGTTGCAACCCGTGGGGCCGGGGAGGATTCGATCCGGTCGACGAGGCTTTCCATGGTCCGGGCGGGCGCGAGTAACGCGTCTTCCGCCCTTCGTCAGGTTCGCGCGCTCTTGTTCTCTTCCGTCGGGATGCGCCCAAAGCGGCGATTCTACCGGCGAAGACTCGCTACATCCTTCGGGAACCTGATTCGCGTTCGTTGTTCCACTCGCTCCCCGCCGCTGGCGGGAGGAGGCCGTCGCTCGTGCTCACTACCATCCTCTCTCGCCTGATGATTGCCCCAGCGGTGACGATACCTGGCTGGTCGCAGTACGTTGACTTCCTTGAGTACACCCTCGATACGCTCGCGACCACCTTCGATAACGGTGGCCTGGCGATCGTCGTCTTCACCATCGTCATCAAGACGCTGCTGATGCCGTTGACGGTCAAAGCCATCCGCTCGAGCAAGGCGATGCAGGAGCTCCAGCCAAAGATCAAGGAGCTTCAGAAGAAGCACGGCAAGGATCGCCAAGAGCTCTCGCGCAAGACGATGGAGCTCTACGCTCAGCATGGCGTCAACCCGATGGCCGGGTGTCTCCCCATGTTGATCCAGATCCCCATCTTCTTCGGTGTCTACCGGGCCATCATCAATCTGTCCGAAAGCCAGACCGGTGAGTGGGCCAACGGCTTCCTCTGGCTCGGCAACCTGAGCGAGGCCGACCCGTGGAAAGTGCTCCCAATCGCCGCCGGCGCCTTCCAGTTCGTCCAGACGAAGATGATGCGCCCGGAGAATGCGCCGAAGGCGACCGATCCGCAGCAGGCGCTGATGAACCAGATGATGAACTTCATGCCGCTGATGGTCATCGTCTTTGGTTGGACGTTCGCCTCGGGCGCGGTCCTCTACTGGATGACCCAAAGCGTCTACAGTGTCATCCAGCAGTGGTTCATCACCGGCTGGGGGAGCATGCGGGACTGGGTGCCCTGGCTGCCGGACATGCCCGAGCATCGCCGCCTCGGTTACCGCCCGCCACGCGACCCCGACGATGTCGTGGTCGTCAGTGGCAACCGGGCCGATCGTGGCATCCAGGGCTGGCTCCAGCGCAAGTTGGAGCAATCTCAACAACATGCCGCCGCCCGGGCCGAGGCCGCCAAAGCCGATAAGAACGTGACGACCCAGGCCTCAGCCGGAGCGACCAACGGGAGAAAAGGCAGGCAGGCCGTCGCGGAGCCGGAGACCGAGGCGGAGGACGAGACCGCCGAGGCCGTGCCTGTCGCGACCACCTCAAGTTACCAAGCGCGGGTCGATGCGGCGAGCCGCCATCCCTCTCGTGTCCGTCGTTCCAACGGGCATGGCGCTCGGGAAGGCTCTCCCACGCCCGTGACGCCGGGAAACACCGGCACGACCACGCCGGCTGGGCGTTCGACCGCGCCACGACGCGCCCGCGCCGGACGTAAGGGCGGTGGCCGTTCGCGGGCGACGTAGCGTTACGCCATCTGGTTCTTAGGGGGTGCCGAATGCCCCCGTGGTTCGTATGATGCGGGCGACATGACTGGGTTTGGGATCGACAACGTGGCCGACAACCAGGTGCGGTGAGGGTAAGCATGGACGGAAATCGGATGACCAGCGTCGAGATCCAGGCGGTTTCCGTCGAGGAGGCGGTGCGTCTAGCCTTGGAGCAGCTCGGCCGTACCCCGGACGAGGTCGATATCGAGATTCTCTCGGACGCCGGGCCAGAAGAGGACGCCGAGGCGCTGGTCCGGGTCACCGCGAAGGGGATGGCCTCGCAACCAGTCCCGCGCGGTAGCCGGGCTACGCCGGGGGCGCGCCGCCAGCCGGCCGCGCGACGGGTGCCGGGGGATCGGCCGTCCAGCCGGGGCACGCCGCCACGTGAACGCCCCGCCCCGCGGCCGCA
>DASYWB010000117.1:0-8110 GCA_035936495.1 Thermomicrobiales bacterium | reverse complement strand
CAAGCCGGCGCATCCGCCAACCGTTGTAAACCACCCTCAGAGCGCGAAACGCCTGAGATAATCGCGGTTGCGTTCGGCGCTGGCGCGGGGACTGCCAAGCCCCGGAAGCACGTCTTGCTCGACTACGGCCCAGCCCTGGTAGTCGCGCTGGCGAAGCCAGCCCACGATCTCGCCAAAACTCGCGTTGCCCTTGCCTAACTCACAGAAGACACCGTGGCGGACGGCCATGAAGTAATCCCAGCCGTCAGTTCGCCCACGTTCCGCGATCTCGGGATCGCAGTCCTTCAGGTGGACGTGCTGGATGCGGCTGGCGAATCTGTCCAGTCCCTCCCGGGCTGAGGCGGCGCGAGCGTTACCGCTGCCATAGAGATAGTGACCGGTGTCGAAGACGAGGCCGATCAGACTGGGATCGGTGTCGTCGAGGAAGCGGGCGATCTCGTCCGGAGTCTCGACGAAACCCGCGCAATGATGATGAAAGAGCGTTCGGAGCCCCGTTTGGTCGAGCACCGCGCGGGCGATGCGATCGGCACCGCCCGTAAATGTTTGCCAGTCCACCTCGTCTAATCCCATTTCAGGCGTAATGCGCCCTGCCTCTTGTGTGCGGATCGGATCAGCCCCGTTGTCGTCGGCCAGGATCAGCCATGGACGCGGCGCATCATTGGCGTCGCTGACGGCGGCGAGCAACCGCGCCACTCGCACGGCGTGCTCCTCGCCCGGGCCATGCGCGGCGCGATCCCGCAAGGCGACCGGCACAAACGCGCCGACCATCGTGAGCCCTCGGCGATCGAGTTCTGGCCTGAGGCATACGGGGTCCGTCGGCATGTAGCCCCAGTCGCCGAGCTCCACGCCGGCGTAGCCCGTGGCCTTCAGCTCATCGAGCATCCGGTCGTAAGGGACCAGCTCAGACGCTATACCCTCGAATTCCAGCGCTCCCCACGAGCAGGGTGCATTGGCCACGCGGATGGTGCTCATCCGCTAGCGGGCAAGGGGCAGGACGGATCGGGGCCGTCCGTGAACAGCCATCCACGGCTTCACTGGTCCCGATCGTCGCCTATCCACCACGCGATGCTCCCACTGTCGCACCCCCGGTTAGACTCGTCGTGTCCCCTGTCCCCTCAAAAACGTCGGCTCCACTCTTGAGGCCAGCGTTCGACCACGACCTTAGTCTCGGTGTAGAACTCGACGCCGTGACGTCCTTGGGCATGGAGATCACCGAAGAAGCTGTCGCCCCAGCCGCTGAAGGGGAAGAAGGCCATCGGCGCGGCAACGCCGATATTGATGCCGACGTTGCCGGCTTTGACCTGGTGGCGGAACTGGCGCGCGGTCGAGCCGCTGCTCGTGAAGATGCAGGCCATGTTCCCGAACGCCTGGTTATTGACCGTCTCGATCGCCTCCTCGACCGTGCCAGCGTGGAGCAAGCTCAGGACGGGACCAAAGATCTCGGTCCGGGCGATCTCACCGCCGGACGGGACGCCGCCAAGGATCGTCGGGAACAAGAACGAGCCATCCTCGTAGCCGCTGACACGCTTGTCACGGCCATCGACTAGGACCGTAGCACCCTCGCGCTCGCCCTTGGCGATGAGGTCCTCGATCCGCTCTTTGCTCTCGGCTGAGATCACCGGACCCATCTCGACGCCCTCATCGAGCCCATAGCCGACGCGGCGGCTGGCCGCCACGTTCGCCATCCGGTCGGTAAACGTGGACTTGGCCTCCCCGACGGTGACCGCGACGGAGGCGGCGAGGCAGCGCTGTCCGGCGCAGCCGAACGCGGAGTCAGCCATGATCTTGGTCGTCGCGTCCATGTCGGCGTCCGGCATGATAATTACCGGGTTCTTGGCTCCGCCCTGGCATTGGGCGCGCTTGCCGTTGGCGGTGGCGCGGGCATAGAGATAGCGCGCGACCGGCGTCGAGCCGACGAAGCTGATGGCCCGTACGTCGGGATGGTCGAGCAGCGCGTCGACCGTCGGCTTGCCGCCGTTGACGAGCTGGAGCACCCCGGGCGGTAAACCAAGCTGATCGATCAGCGCGAACAATTTCTGGCTGGTCAGCGGCACCTTCTCACTTGGCTTCAGGATGAAGCAGTTGCCGGTGGCGACGGCGTAGGGCAGGAACCAGAGGGGGATCATACCGGGAAAGTTGAACGGCGTGATCGCGGCGACGACGCCGAGCGGCTGCCGGAAGAGATGCTCGTCGATGCCGCGGGCGATATCCTCGTTGTTGTAGCCCTGCATCAGGATCGGGATGCCGCAGGCAGTCTCGACGTTCTCGATGCCGCGCCGCATCTCACCGGCGCTCTCGGCGTAGGTCTTACCGCACTCCATGGTGATGGTTCTGGCGATATCCTCCAGATTCTCTTCCAGCAGGAACTTGAAGCGGAAGAGGTACTGGATGCGGTCGGATGCCGGCACGTCGCGCCACTCACAGAATGCGTCCGCCGCGGCCTTGACCGCGGCATCGACCTCGTCCGGGGGCGAGATCGGCACCCGCGCGAGTGGGTCGGCGGTCGCGGGATTGACGACGGGTTGGAAATCATCCGTTGCGGACGACTGCCACTGGCCGTTGACATAGTTCTGGAGCTGATCGGTAGCGGCTGCCATTGCACTCATGACGTCACCTCAGATCGGGTGGTGGGCCTGTCCAGCGTGGCAGCCTCTTGGTGAAGCGCCTCGCTCGCCTCGGCCATCTTGGCTTTGGCGGTCCCATCCGTGTGGGCAAATTCCTCGAGCTCATGGCTCAACTCTTCTAATTCTTCCCCACCCGCCATCATCGAGACAACCTCCTCGCGGCTGACATCTGCCTTACTGAAGGTGCCATAGCTCCGGCCCCGGTTGAGCAGCGTGAAGCGGTCGGCGATCGGATAGGCGTGGTGGACATTGTGGGTGATGAAGATGACGCCCAGGCCACGGGCTCGAGCCTGCGCGATGTAGCGCAGGACGACGCCCGCCTCCTTGACGCCAAGCGCGGCAGTTGGCTCATCCAGGATCAGTACCTTGGCGCCGAAGTGGACCGCGCGGGCAATCGCCACGGACTGGCGCTCGCCGCCGGAGAGCGTGCCGACCGGCTGGGCGGTATCGCGCAGGTGGATGCCCATCTTGGCCAGCTCTTCCCGCGTCACGCGGTCGGCGTGCTCGATGTCGAATCGCTTGATCGGTCCCCACCCTTTCGTCGGCTCGGAGCCGAGGAAGAAGTTCCGGGAGATGCTCATCAGCGGGATCATCGCCAGGTCCTGATAGACGGTGGCGATGCCCATCGCGAGCGCCTCACGTGGGGAGGCAAACCGGACCGTACGGCCCTCGACGAGGTAGCGGCCCTCACTCGGTGGGTGAACGCCGGACAGCACCTTGATGAGGGTCGACTTGCCGGCGCCGTTGTCGCCCAGGAGGCACATCACCTCACCGGCATGGACGGTCATCGAGATGTCCTTGAGCGCGATGACACTGCCGAAGTACTTGGAGATGTCCACCACCTCGATCAGCGGTGCAGTTTCAGCGGTCACCGGCGTGCCTCCATAGCGCGGGTGCGAACGTAGCGATTGATGAGCACGGCGATCAGCAGCATCCCGCCGAGGAAGACCTGGAACCAGTCGGTGTTCACGCCCGCGAAGAAGAGGCCCTGGCGGACCATCCCGAAGATCAACGCCCCAAAGACGGCGCCGATGGCCGAACCGTAGCCGCCGGTCAAGAGGGTGCCACCGACGACCACAATAATGATCGCGAAGAACTCCAGCCCGGTGCCACGTAGGACATCGGCGCTTCTTGCGGAGAGGACTTGGATCATCGCGACGAGCCAGGCCGATGCCGCGGTGGCCATGAAGAGCGTGATCTTGACGCGGCCCACCGGAACGCCGACATTGCGTGCCGCTTGGAGGTTGCCGCCGGCACCGAAGATCCAGTTGCCGAACGACGTGCGCAGGAGCACCCAGGTTGCCACCGCGGCGATGAGCAGCCACCAGAGAATGGAGACCGGAAAGGGCGCTCCCCCGATCATCAACCGGCTCGCGAAGAGCTGATAGGCGCCGTCGAACCCTGGCACGTCGTCCACGCCGCCGACCTGCGTGCGGCCGGTGAGGAGCCGGGTGATGCCGAGCGTGGCGCCGCGAATGATGAACAGGGTGCCGAGCGTCACGATGAATGACGGCAACCCCGTCAGCAGGACAAGGTAGCCGTTTGCCAGACCGATCAGCAGCGCGAAGACCAGGGAGAGCATGATCGCTGGCCAAACATTCCATTCGTATTCAACGGTCAACAGGGCGACCATCATGCCGGTGGCGCCGATCGTCGATCCGATGGAGAGGTCGAACTCCCCGGAGATCATGAGGAGCGCGACCGCGACCGCGAGGATGCCGTACTCCGCGGAGACACTCAGATAGTTCGCGGTCCCGCCGAGGGACAAGAACCCGCCGCTGCCGGCGTAGATCGCGAAGAACAGCCAGATGAGGACGGCACCGACGGCGGCGCCCATTTCTGGCCGAACAAAGAGCCGTTGGAGTGAACCCCTCTTGTCCACTCGCTCGTCGGCGCCGCTGGGTCCTTGGCGGATGGCATTCGGCGGAGCAGCCATGCACTTCCTCGAAGGTGATGAATCAGAAAAGCCGATCCTAGCGCCACGGGTCTACCGTGGCGCTAGGACAGGGAGGACGCTCGTACCGCTCTCCCGTTACATGGCTTTAGGCTAGCGCGTGCCTTGCTCGGTGAGCTCAATGACGCGCTCGGCCTCTTCCTGGGTCACGAAGCCTGGCCCGGTCATCAACGTGTCGTTGGCGATCATGTTCAGGTTGGTCTGGTTGAGCGTCAAGAGGACGATGGGCAGGTAGCCCTGGAGGTACTGCTGTTGGTCGACCGCGAAGAGCATCTCGCCGTCGCGGATCGCTTCCAGGACCTCCGGCGACAGGTCGAATGTGGCGAGCGTGACCGAGTCGCTCCGGCCCGAGGCTTGAACCGCGGCTAACGCCGGGGCAGCACCGGTTGGGCCGAGCGCCAGAACACCGTCGATATCCTGGTTCGACGTCAGCGCGGCCTCGATGCGCTGCTGGGCCTCAGTCGGATTGGTGAGCTCAACGGCGAGGACCTCAACGGTGCCACCCGCCTCGGTGATCGCATCGGTGAAGCCTTCGCAACGCGCGTCCAGCCCAGCGTTGCCCACCTCTTGGTTGACGCAGAGCGCATTGGTAACGCCCTCCTCGGCCATGCGCTCGCCCGCGCCGAAGCCTGCTTCGTACTCGGTCTGGCCGACATGGGTCAGCGCGCCCAGGTCCTGTGAGATATCGCTTCCCGAGTTGATCGTGATCAGCGGAATGCCCGCGGCCACGGCTGCCTCGATAGACGGGCGGAGCGCGTCGGCATCGGGCACCGAGACGACGAGACCATCCGGGTTGGAGGCTACCGCGGCGTCGATGAGCTGTGACATCTGGATCATGTCGAAGGTGGTCGGTGCCTGGTACTCGACCTCGACGCCCATGTCCTCACCGGCTTGGGCAACGCCGTTTTGGACCACAGACCAGAATGGATCCGAGGCCTGTCCGTGAGTGACGACCACAAAGCGGAGATCGGAGCGGTCCTCGCTCTCTTGGCCGAACACCGTCTCGCGGCTTCCCGCGATCAGTAGCAAGGCGAGTGTTAGGAACCCTATGATCTTAAGCGTGCGATTCATCGCGCTGTTTACTCCTACATTGGCTTGCGGCGGTTCATCAACGAACCGCCATCCGACGGACTCTCAGCATAACTATCTCATTAGGTCCTCACCGGCGTCTCCTCCTTTCCGCGGCGCCCAGGTGGTAGAAGGCGTCGTCGCTCCGGGATTGTACCCGGTGCAAGCGCCATCTTAGAGAAAATCGCGCTCCCGCGCGCGCATCTTCTCCCAAGCGGCACGGGCCTCGTCAACGTCGGGCATCTCGCTGACCTCGGCCACGGGCACGTCCCACCAGCTCTCGTAGTTTGGGACGCCCTCCAGCCGGTCGTTGCGGACATAGATGACGACGGTGCGGTCGATGCCGCGAGCCGTCTCCAGCGCGGCGGCGAGGTCGTCACGCGTCTCGCAGGGGATGACATGGGCGCTGAGGCTCCGGGCATTGGCCGCGAGATCGACCGGAAGGGTCTCGGCGGCGTCGCCCGCGCGGTCCCCCGGGAGGACGCCATCGGTCGGGTAGACATAGCGCGTACCGAAGCCATCCTGTCCAAGCGAGCGGCTGAGAGCCCCGATGCTCTTGAAGCCATCATTGTCGAAGAGGACGACCGTTAGCTTGCAGCCCTCCTGGATCGCGGTCACGATCTCGGCCGAGAGCATCAAGTAGCTGCCGTCGCCGACTAGGACGTAGACCTCCCGTTCCGGCGCCGCCATCTTGACGCCGAGACCGCCGGCGATCTCGTAACCCATACAGGAGTAGCCGTACTCCAGGTGATACTGCTTGGGATGCCGGGCGCGCCAAAGCTTGTGGAGATCACCGGGAAGGCTGCCGGCGGCACAGACGATGATCGCCTCCGGGTCACCCTCTTCATTGACGGCGCCGATCAGCTCGCCTTGGCTCGGGAGCGGCATATGGCGGACGTCGTAGATCCGCTGGACTTCCTGGTCCCACTCAGTGTGGAGCCGTTCGGCGGTCTGACGGTACGCGGGATCAACGTGCCAGCCGTTCAGCAGGGAAGACAATTCCTCTAGGGTCACGCGGGCATCGCCAACCAGCGGCAGGGCGGCGTGCTTGCCGGCGTCGAAGGCAGCGACGTTGATATTGATGAAGCGGACATCGGGGTGCTGGAAGGCCGTCTTGCTGGAAGTGGTGAAGTCGGTGTAGCGGGTGCCGATCCCGATGACCAGATCGGCGTCGCGGGCGATGCGGTTGGCGGCAGAGGTGCCGGTGACGCCGATCGCCCCGAGGTTGAGTGCGTGATCGTAGCGGAGGCTGCCTTTGCCGGCCATCGTCTCGCCCACGGGAATCCCCGTCCGGTCGACGAAAGTACGAAGCGCCTCGCTCGCTTCGCTGTAGAGGACGCCGCCGCCGGCGATGATGAACGGGGCGCGGCTCTCATGGATCCAGGCAGCGGCGCGCTCGATCGCCTCTCGATCCGGGCGGTTGCGGGGGACCGTCCAGGTTCGCTCCGCGAGGAGGGCGGCCGGAAAGTCGTAGGCCTCGGTTTGCACGTCTTCCGGCAACGCGAGGGTCACGGCACCTGTCCGAGCCGGGTCGGTCAGGACGCGCATCACCTCGGGGAGTGCGGTGACGAGCTGTTCCGGCCGGGTAATCCGGTCCCAGTAGCGGCTGACCGGCCGGAAGCAATCGTTGACCGAGATGTGCTGGCTGGCGTCCGATTCCAGCTGCTGGAGGACCGGCGCCACGTTGCGCCGCGCGAAGATGTCGCCGGGCAGGAGCAAGACCGGCAGCCGGTTGATCGTTGCCGTTGCGGCACCGGTGACCATGTTGGTCGCGCCCGGCCCGATTGACGATGTGCAGGCGAAAGTCTGGAGCCGGTTCTTGGTCTTGGCGTAGGCAACGGCGGTGTGGACCATCGCCTGCTCATTGCGGGATTGGTAGTAGCGGAACGACGGCATCTGCTGCAGCGCCTGGCCAATCCCCCCGATGTTGCCGTGCCCAAAGATGCCAAAGCAGCCAGCGAAGAAGGGCCGTGATACGCCATCCCGCTCGGCCTGCTGCTTCTGCAGGAAGGCGATCAGCGCCTGGGCCATCGTCAGTCGAGTCGTCGAGTGATCCATGGTATGTCTCCGGGCGAGTGGGCAAGACGGCAAGACGGCGAGGACGATGGTATCACCCTGTAGGAGCGTGTGGCATGCGCCCGGTGCATGGCCACCCCCGATTCAGGGATCAGCCCATGATCGTGGCCGGGGATCGGGCGCACCGCCGTGCGCCCCTACGATCATCCGTCACCAGACGGCCTCCGTCCTCCTTCCCGCCTTCCCGCCTGGCCGCCTTCCCGCCTAAGAGCCTCCGTGTAGCTCGATGAACGTCATCACCTCGTCGTGGGTCGGCATGAAGTTGGCGCAGCCATGCTGGGTGACGACGATGGCACCACAGGCGTTACCGAGACGGGCGGCGCGATACCAATCCCAGCCGCGGACGAATCCGTAGAGCAAACCGGCCGCGAACGCGTCGCCGGCGCCA
>DASYWB010000116.1:0-5800 GCA_035936495.1 Thermomicrobiales bacterium | reverse complement strand
GTCGCCGGCGAACGGCAGCCCCCATCCCTTGACCGTGTAGGCAAAGACGACGACGGGAGCGTCCGGGACCGCGTCGGCTTCCTCCAAGACCTCGATCAGACGGGGCAGGTCATGGCCGCCGAGATTGGCGATCAGCGGTTGCAGCTCCTCGTCCGGCCTATCACTGACCGCGTCGAGAATTGCCTCCCGCTCGACGAGATCAGGGACGTCGGCCAGGCGCTTGCGCAGATCCGCGCCGTCTGCGACTCGGATGAGCGCCTGGTACTCCTCGTTGCTCATCTCGTCGATTCGGCGACGCAGCGCTTTTCCAGCCGGACCTTGGTCCATGGCCTCACGCAATCGCGTGCCATATTTCGCCTCCAGCACGGTCCAGCCGGCCCCGGCAAAAAGCGCCTTCAGCCGGGCGGCACGGACCCCGGGGATGACCCGGTCGAGGCTTTGACGGTTCAGGTCGACGATCCAGATGACGTTGCCGAGTCCCTGAATGGCCTCCTCGGCAACAGTCTCCCAGACGTTCCCCTCGTCCAGCTCGGCATCGCCTAGGAGCGAGATGAAACGCCGGGAGGTGACCCCGTCCTCGCCGAAATGGAGGACGTTGTAGCGATGCGCAAGCGCGGCGAAGACGGGGGCAACCGCGCCGAGCCCGACCGATCCAGTCGAGAAATCAACGGGATCCGGATCTTTCGTCCGGCTCGGATAGGCTTGTAGACCGCCGAATGCACGGAGCGTCGGCAGATAGGCGCCGTCGAGTCGTCCGAGTAAGTACTGGCAGGCATGGAAGGCCGGCGAAGCGTGTGGTTTGATCGAGACGCGGTCCCCTGACCGCAAGAAGTGGAAGTAGAGCGCGGTGAGGATCGAGACGACCGACGCTGACGACGCCTGATGGCCACCGACCTTGCTCTTTTCGTCGTTGGGCCGCACGTTATTCGCGTGGTGGACGATCTGCGTCGAGAGCCACAGCACTCGCTGCTCGATCTCTTGGAGCGTCCTGAGGTCATCCGGAGTCAAGCCGGTATCGCCGGTGTTGACGACATGCGGCGCGCGCGTGATCGCCATGTCCTTGGTCCTCCCCGGCGAGTGACGCCGCCTCACGTACCCGGCGTCGCGCCGACTTGCGTACTGCTATCAATAGCGACCGAGTCGTCAATCAACCAGCGGCCGTCCTCTTTGATAAAATAGACAAAATCGGTAAAGGTCGTGTCGTTCGAGCGCGTCTCGATGATCGCACCGGCGCGACCGTCCGGCAACCGCTTCACATCGCGAATGGTCACGAGTCGGAGCTGGTCGGCTTCGGGTACCGGGGTGGCCGCTTCGCTCAGGATCGACTCGGTTTCGGCCGGGGTGGGAGCGCCCCGCCCGGCAAAAAACGTTCGCACCCGATTATCGGAGAAGAGGGAGAGCACGCGCCGGATCTCTCCCGCGTTCGTGCATGCGATTGACTCCTCGACCGTGTCGGTAATGCCCTCTACGGTTGCCTCATCCGCCGCGGCCCCCTGAGGCGGCACAAAAGGGCCGTCGGTCGTCACGGGCGGCACCTCGACGCCGACGGCGGGAGTGCCGTCCCAAATCGGAAACGCTCGCGGCTCGACCATGCACGCCCGTAGCTCACCATTCCCCGCGGCTGGAGTGCCTTGAATCGCCACGGAACCATCCGGCTCGAAGGAGGCAACGGCCAGCAGAAGGCCGATCGTGAGACCAATAGCGGCACCCGCCCATCGCTCGCGTGCTCGGTCCATGATAGCGTTTCCCTTTCATCGACATGTTGCAGTAGGATTACCCGCCATCTTTTGTGACGACGCGAATGCTATGGAGTGTGCCGTACCCCTGGCCGTGGGGCAAGGCCAATGCAGGGCTGTGCAGGAGAAAAGCTCGTGGATCACGACGACGACACGTCACCGACGCCACCGGGTGACCGGGTTCTGGTGTCCGCCGATGCGGCCGGCCTCCGGTTAGTGCGTTTCCTTTACTGCGACTACGGGGGCATCGTGCGCGGCAAGGCGACGCACGCCGCGGGATTGGCCGATCGCCTGGAGGAAGGCATCGCCCTGACGACCGCCCAGCTGGCGATGAACGCCCGTGACGAGCTGCAAGACATCCCGGGGATGACGGCGGTGGGAGAAGTCCGCCTGGTTCCTGACCCCCAATCGTTCACCATCCTCCCGTACGCCCCCAGAACCGGTGCGATGATGTGCGATCTGGTCACGCTGGACCGCTCGCTCTGGGAGGCTTGCCCGCGGGCATTCCTTCGCCGGATGATCGACCGCGCCGGGCAAGAGGGCTTAATGATCCAGGCGGTGTTCGAGAACGAGTTCTTCCTCGCCCGTAACGAGGATAGGCGGTACGTCGCCGCCGACAACTCGCTCTGCTTCAGCACTGTCGGGATGAACGCCCAAGCCGAGGTCATCGACGAGCTGATTGCCGCCCTCGAATCGCAGGGAATCCAAGTCGAGCAGGCCCTACCGGAGTATGGCGGGGGACAGCAGGAGATCTCGATTCGGCATGCGCCGGTGATGGAGGCGGCAGACCACCAGATCATCGTTCGCGAGACGGCGCGGACCATCGCCGCGAATCAAGGGCTTGTCGCCAGCTTCGCGGCCAAGCCGTTCCCCGACGAGATCGGGTCCGGCGCACACGTTCATGTCTCGCTCTGGGACACCCGATCAGGCGAAAACGTCTTCCACGACCCAACGGCACCACGCGACTTCAGTGACACGGGCCGGAAGTTCGTCGCCGGGATCCTAGCCCACTTACCGGCGCTGGTCGCCCTCACGTGCCCGACGGTGAACTCGTTCCGGCGCCTCCAGCCCCATGCTTGGGCATCGGCCTACGTCGCTTGGGGCTTCGATAACCGGGAGGCCGCGGTGCGGGTGCCCTCGACGTTCTGGGGCCGGGAGCAGGGAACCACCAATATTGAGTTGAAGACGGTAGACAACACCTGCAATCCGTACCTTGCGCTCGGCGGCATCATCGCCGCCGGACTTGACGGAATCGAGCGAGACCTCGATCCAGGCGACCCGTTCGAGGTCGATCCGGGCAACATGTCGGAAGCGGAGCGGGAGGCTCGCGGCGCGGGGCGCCTGCCTGGTTCGCTGGACGAGGCACTGGCCGCCCTGGCGGAGGACACCGCCATCACCGGCGCGTTAGGTAGCATGCTGCACGCGTCATATGCCGCGGTCCGCCAATCCGAAGCCGCCGCCTATCGGGACATGGATGAAGCTGATGAATATCGCGAGCATCTGTCACGATACTGATTCACGTTGCCCATCTCTCACGAGCCAGCACCTAGGAGTTATCACGGTTCATGGCCAAGGCGTTAGACCTCCAGCATATCCCCGCCATCGACCAGCACTGCCACCCCTGGCGCCGCATGCACGAGCCGTTCGCGGTCGAGGACTACCGCGCGCTCTTTACCGAGGGCGGTGATCTGGGCGCCGGCAAAGACGCCAACACGACCATCTACTATCGCTGGACGATGCGTGAGCTGGCCCGCATCCTCCGATGCGACCCGAAGGAAGCGGACGTCCTGGAGGCGCGCGCCGAGCTCGGGCATGATGCCTTCGCCGCGAAGCTCATGGCCGAGGCAAATGTCGAGGCCGCCGTGCTCGATCATCTCTACACGGGACGCGGCACAGACAACTACTCCGTTCAAGAGATGGGTGACCGCCTTGGCGGCGCCCAGACGGTTGCCGCGCTTCGCTTAGAGAGCGTGTTGGAGCAGATCATTATCGAGTCGGTTGATGCCGGGGAGGTGGAGGCCCGGTTCCAGGCGAGACTCGACCGCCGGACGTTGCGGGAGGAAAACGTTGTCTCGCTCAAGAGCATCGTCGCCTACCGGACTGGGCTCGAGATCCAGCGATGGAACCAGGAGATCGCCTATGCCGCGTTCGATGGGCTGAAGGCGACGGCCACCGCGACCGGTGCGGTGCGCATCGCCGAAAAGCCCTTCCTGGACTACTTCCTCCGCATCGCGCTGGAGTGGTGCGCCGCCGAGCGTTTCCCCATTCAATTTCACACCGGATTTGGTGACCCCGACGTCAATCTGATTACGGGCAATCCGCTGATGCTCCGCGGCGTCCTCCAAGACCCGGTTCTGCGTGAGGCGCCGATCGTGCTCTTGCACGCGGGCTATCCCTACGTCAGGGAGCTGAGCTACTTGGCGTCGATCTACCCGAATGTGACGATGGACCTGGGGCTGGCAATCCCATTCGCCGCTGGGGAGCTCGACGCCGTCGTCCGTCAGGCGCTGGCCGTGGCTCCGACGACGAAAGTCGTATGGTCCTCGGACGGCTTCATCCTCCCTGAACACACCTGGTTCGCGGCGGTCCAGGGAAGAAATGCGCTCGGCCGGGTCTTGGGTGAGCTGATCGACCACGGCGCGCTGGATCGGGACGAGGCGGAGGAGGTTGCCGATCAAATCCTGCGGGGCAATAGCCGCCGCTTGTACGCCTTGATGGGGACGGCATGACCGCGTCACGATCGACCATTCTGGCGACGACTGGCCTGGGGCGGAGCTTTTGCGGCCCGGAGGCCCTGGCGGATGTCAATCTCGCGGTACTGCCGGGCAAAATCGTCGGCGTGATCGGGCCAATATTGGCGGCGATGCTCGGCTTCGCACCGGACGTGGCCGCACGGGAAACGCCAGTCGCGTCGCCTGCAGCAGGCCCAGCACCGTCGGGCGAGCCGGTCGTCATCGGCTGCATCTACAACCTGATCGGAGACTACGCGTCTCTGGACAATCCCGCATGGGATGACCCGGAAGAGGTACCTAGAGTGTAGACTACTGTCGGTGGTTGCAAGCCCATCCCAACGTCGCACCCCGTCGTCCGATCCATTCCGTAGTGCTACCGAGACTCCGGCCGGTCCCGGCCGGAGTCTCGAAGAAGGTCTAGGGAACGAGGCGACATGTCCGATGTGGTCTTCCTAAAGGGATTGAGGTTCTACGGCTTCCACGGGGTTCACTCCGAGGAGCGAGCACTGGGACAGCGATTTGTCCTTGACGTCGAGCTCGAGGTGGATTTGCGGCAAGCCGGCCGCAGTGATGCCCTCGTGGATACCACGAGCTACAGCGCCGTCTATAAGCGGGTCCGGGCCATTGTCGAGGGGCCGCCCAGGCAGCTGATCGAATCCGTGGCGGAGGAGGTTGTGGCAGTGCTGCTCGCGGAGTTCCCCTCGCTGACGGCGGTGAGTGTTACGGTCCATAAACCGGAGGCACCTATCAAGGGAGCAATGCTCGATTCGGCTGGGGTGCGTATTCGCCGCCAGCGGAGCGGACAGACCACATGAACAACGGCCCCGCGCGAAGCCACTGTTCGGACGAGAGCGACGCCGCCTTTGACTTGGAGGCGAGCGACGGGATCCTTGGTCCCTTCGATGTGGCTGAGGCGGATCGGATCGATCTGCCGCGCATCGCGGCCGCGGTTCGGGATATCCTAATCGCGATCGGAGAAGACCCGGATCGCGAGGGCCTGCGGCGCACGCCCGACCGCGTGGCCACAGCCTACGCGGAGCTCTTCGCCGGACTTCACCAAGACCCGCGCGATCACCTGAAGGTAACGTTCGATGAGTGCCACCACGAGATGGTGGTGCTAAAGGACATCCCCTTCGCTTCACTCTGTGAGCACCACCTCTTGCCGTTTACGGGTCGCGCGCATATCGGCTACATCCCGCGAGGACGAGTCGTGGGATTGAGCAAGCTGTCCCGACTCGTGGAAGGTTATGCGCGCCGTCCCCAAGTGCAGGAGCGCCTAACCAGCGAGATCGCCGACGCGATCATGGACGAGCTGCAACCGGACGGCTGCGG
>DASYWB010000115.1:0-6729 GCA_035936495.1 Thermomicrobiales bacterium | reverse complement strand
CCTCTGGCCGGGTCTAACGGAGACGCTCATCACCGCCCGCCTGCATGGCTTGGACGAGGCTCTCGCCGCGGGCAGCGAACGCCGCGGCATCAAGACCGTGATCGAGTTCGCCACCTGACACCGACCTCGAGCGCATGGTATGGGGTTGGTCGCTGGAGGCCGTCACCTCGAGCCCCCGACCCATACGGGGCAATGGCTACCCCGCGTCGAGCATCGACAGCAGATCCGCGTATTGGGTGAGATGGCGCACGCCAAGGAACTCGTCGCGCACCCGTTCCTTGGCAGCGTCGCCGAGCCGCTGAGCAAACTCCCGCTCGCGGAGTAAGCGACGGATGCCGTTCGCCGCGGCCTCCAGATCCCTTGGATCGGACAACAACAACCCATGCTCGCCGTCGACGATCTGGTCGAGAATGCCGCCTACGGCACTGGCCAGGATCGGCCGCGCCTTCCACATCGCTTCGGTCACGGTCAGACCAAAGCCCTCTTGCAGGCTCTTCTGCACGACCACGGCCGCATGCCGCTGGAGCGCGTTCACCATCACCGCGTTCTCGTCATCGTCCACCATTGGCAGATTCGCCAGGTGGATCCGGGCGCGACATTGCTCGGGAAGCTCCTCCCAGGCCGAGAGTAAGGCGGCGTAGGTATCCGCCCCCTCCGGGTCGTCCGTCACCGCCGTCACGTCCGGCCCGGCAAGGATCAGGTGGGCATCCTCCACGCTCCCATCGTTGACGAGGGACGCGAACGCGCGCATCACCCCCTCGTGGTCTTTCAGCGGATCCCAGCGTGAAACCTGGCAAACCACGGGGGCGGTGGGGCTCGGCGCTGCCCGCCCGCGTACCACGGCGGCCTGGTGTTCAACCGTGGCCGTCGACCCATCGCGGCGCGTATACGATGCCTCGCCCATGTCACCCGGACTAGCGATCAATCCGGCTCGCGCCAGGATCGCATGCACCTCCTCACCGCCGAGCTCCTGATTCTTCGGAGAGAACGCGTCGATGGACGGAGGTATGACGACGCTTCGATCGCGCGCCACGACATCAGGAATGTACTGCGCCCTCGACCACACCGTCGCCGCGGCCTTGCTGAGGTACGGTTCGAGAAAGCGCCAGCCGCGCTCGGTCTCTTCGTTCCGCGTGTCGGTCCCAATATGGCAGCGCCAGATGACGATCGCCCCGGCCGCCACCAGCGGATCGATCAACCCCGCTGTCTGAGGATCGTGCAGCAAGACCACGTCGTTAGCTTTCACGGCATCGAGGAGCGGGCCCTCGTTTCTCCGCAGAACCTCTTCATAGTCGGCGCGCGCCTCTATTCCAAGCGGCGTTCCATCACCGGCCGAGCCGTGCAGCGCGTGATGTAACCGCTTGGTAACCCTAAAGAAGGGTTGTGTCCCTTGGAGAACGACCCACCGCGTCTGGATGCCGACACCGACCACGTAGGGCAGCAGGGCGTGCAACATCTCGGCGACGCCACCCCCTCGCGCCGTCGAGTTCACGTTCCACCAGGTTCGACCTTCCATCCGCGAACGGGCCTCGGCCACACGCTCTTTCGCCTTCGCCAGAGCCTCTTCACCGATCACCGGCCCGAACCGGTCGAGCGAAGCGGGAGCGATGATTACCTCATCGAGTCGCGACATCAGCGTCTCTCCTTAGGCCAGCCAACGGGCACCGTGTTACTCGTCGCTCGTGTAGGCCGGATCATACGAGGCGCGCTTACTCGGCGCTTCGTCCTCCAGCTTGTCGGCGGAGTGCGAGAGGCGGTCACTCTCTTCGCCAGGCGCGGTGTCGCCCAATCCCCATTCGTCATCGAACCGGGGCGTATAAGCGCCCAACTTCATCAGCTTCGCTTCTTGTTGATCCAGCGGCTCATCCGCAAGCATCACTTCCGCGATCTGTTGCGCTTGCCGGGAGTTTATCGTTCCATCCGCCGCCATGCCGAACTCGCCATGCATGGCCCGGTGAACGCGATCCTCCTCCACGTCGAAGGCGCGGGCGACCTGGTCGGAGCTGAACACCGCGTCGATTCCCTTCGCGTCCGCGCCCGCGGCACGCTCATTCACTCGCCCACCCTCAACAGATCGGTCCACGTCAGTCCTCCTCTTTTAGCGATCGCGTAGCGCCCACGGGTATGCTTAGCCCAGGCCGCCGTGTCGCACGGCGCGGCTTGGATGAGCTTACGAGAAAGCACGCGTCATGCCCCCACGCCGACCTGAACGCCTTTCCCCCGTTGCGCCCACTCCCGGCCGGTGGCACCCGCGCACGACATGATCGACTTCCTCCTCCTCGGAAACGGCGGGATGCAGCCACTACCCAATCGCTGGCTCTCCAGCCTACTCGTCCGCTGCCGGGGCCAGATCATCCTCTTCGACTGCGGGGAGGGTACGCAGATTCCCTGGAAATCCTTCGGTTGGGGCTTTCGCCGCCTCGGGGCCATCTGCATATCGCATTATCATGCGGATCACGTCGCCGGGCTTCCGGGCCTGCTCCACGCGGTCGCGAATGCTGGTCGCACCGAGCCCGTCGACCTGTTTGGGCCGGCGGGCATCACGCGGATCGTTGAAGGGCTGCGGGTCATCGCGCCCCGGCTTCCGTTCGATTTGCGGGTCCACGAGCTTCAGGAGGGCGACACGTTCGACCTTCCCGCCGGGTTGAGAGCAACCGTTCTGAACGGTGAGCATGGCCTGCCCTGTCTGCTCTATCGCATCGATCTGCCTCGTGCCCGCCGCTTCGATCCGGCTCGCGCGGAATCGCTCGGCATTCCACGCCGGCTCTGGAGCGTGCTCCAGGAAGGCGAGCATATCGCCTGGGACGGTGGCCGGGCCGTTCCCGAGGATGTGCTCGGTCCCGAGCGCAGGGGTCTGGCCTTTGCCTATGTCACCGACACACGGCTGCTGCCGGGTTTCGTCCCGTTCCTCAGCAACGTCGATCTGCTCGTCTGCGAAGGCACCTATGGAGACACGGCCGACACTGAGATGGCGCGCGTGCATCACCACATGACCTTTGCCCAAGCGGCATCAATCGCCCGCGACGCCAGCGCCGCATGCCTCTGGCTCACCCATTTCAGCGCCCGGATGGACGATCCGAACGCCTTCGCGAGTAACGCCACGGATATCTTTCCCGAGACCGTGATCGGCTACTCGGGACTTACCGCGACACTCAATTTCTCCGATGACTGATACGGAGTCCATATAAGAAGGCTTAGGTCATCGCCCGCGCGGCGCCGAGGAGGTCGCTCAACAACCGCTTCTTGGGCACGCGACCCGCCAGGGCGGCGATCTTCCGCTGCTTTGCCTTCTTCGGGAGACCATCGACGGTCAGGTACTCCCGGGCCATCTCCGAGAGCAGGGCCGGATAGTCCGTCAACAAGTGCGGCCTTTCATGGGCAAAGTCCGTGACATTCCGAATCTTGTAGAGGTCTTGGATCACGATGCTCTCCTCGAGCAACTCCCGGTATCGCGACAGAGAGGCGGCGGAAAAATCGTGGCGCTCCGTCGCCTCGGCGATGGCCCTGGCGGCCAACTTCCCGGAGAGCATCGCGAGGTTGACGCCCTCACGGTTGAGCGGGTTCACGAAGCCCGCCGCATCGCCGACCACGATAACCCCGTCCGCGTAGACTTGCGGCATCCGGTTATAGCCGCCTTCGGGAATCAGATGGGCGGAATACTCCACGGTCTCCCCACCGGCCAGCATGGGCGCGATGGCTGGGTGCCGCTTGAAGCGATCCAGCATGTCATTGACATTGATGCCGCTCGTGATCAGATCTTCCAACAGGGCGCCCGTGCCGACGGAGAGCGTCTCCTTGTTGGTATAGATGAATCCGTATCCGAGCAAGCCCCACGTTGATTCACCAAAGATCTCGAGCGCCGTCCCCATCCCAGTGGGGAGGCTGAATCGATCCTCGATGGTCCCGGAAGGAAGCGCGATCAGCTCTTTGGCAACCAGCGCCTGCTCAATCGGCGCCCACTCCTTATGCAAACCCACCTTCTGGGCGAGCAGGGAGTTCGCGCCGTCGGCGAGGACGACGACATTGCCGGAGAGCTCGCCGTCCGGCTCGCCCGTCGTCACACCGACGACCGCCCCGGCCTCCCAGAGGAGGTCCGTCACCGTGAACTCGGGATAGACCTCCGCCCCGGCCTCCTCGGCCGTCGTCGCATGCCACCGGTCGAATTCCGCCCGGAGCGCCGAGTAGGCGTTGTAGGGAGGCTGAGCGAAGAGTTGGGAACGGTAGGTCGCGCCTAGGAGCGCGTCGCCGGTCAGCACCACGTAGCGCTGCTCGATGATCGGCCGTTCCAGCGGCGCGACGTCCTCGAACCCCGGCAGCATCGACTCGGTCGGCTCACGGTAGAGGATGCCACCCCAGACGTTCTTGGCGCCGGGAAACTGCCCGCGCTCCAACACGACCGTCGCCAGCCCCGCCTGAGCAAGCTCCCGCGCCGCGGTGATGCCCGCCGGACCCGCGCCAACGACGATAGCGTCCATCCGGTCCTGATCGGTCATCGGCCCGCTACTCCCCCGGCTCTAGCCACGGCCCGCCTCTAGTGCTTCGATGATTGCCGGCACCACCTCGAACGCGTCGCCAACGATGCCAAATGCGGCGATCTTGAAGATCGGGGCGTCTGGGTCGCGATTGATGGCAACCACGTAGTCGGAACCATGCATCCCGACGTTGTGCTGCACCGCCCCGCTGACACCCACCGCGACGTAGAGCCGCGGGGATACCGTGACTCCAGTCTGACCGATCTGCTCATGATGCGGCCTCCATCCGGCATCGACCACGGCCCGGGTCGCCCCGACCGCACCGTCGAGGACCCGCGCGAGGTCTTCGACGAGCCGGAAGTTATCCGGCTCCTTCAAGCCCCGGCCACCGCTGACCACGACCTTCGCGGCCGTCAGGTTCGTCGGGCCGGCTTGCTTCTCGACCGTTTCGCGCACGCTCACGCGTAGATCATCGGCGCTCAGCTCGACGGCGACCGCCTCGGGCGCCGGTGAAGCATCTGACGCTGTCTGAGCCTGCTCAAAGCTGCCCGGGCGCACCGTCGCGAGCCATGGCCCCTCTCCCGTGAACCGCACGACACTTTGGACCCGGCCACCGAGGACTGGACGCACCGCGACGAGCGCCCCGTCCTCCACGGCGAAGTCGATGCAATCCGCCGCGCAGGGCACGCCGAGCCGGGCCGCCAAGCGCGGCGCATAGTCCCGCCCCAAGGTGGTCCCCGGCATCAGGACCACGCTGGGCTCCACGTCGCGGATGGCCGCGGCGAGGACGGCCGTCGCGGTCTCCGCCGTCAGCATGTCCAACTCCGGTTGGTCCGCGACCAAGAGCCGGTCGAGCCCGGCGCCGAAGGTCCGTGCCTCC
This sequence comes from Thermomicrobiales bacterium, assembly GCA_035936495.1. Classification (GTDB taxonomy): domain Bacteria; phylum Chloroflexota; class Chloroflexia; order Thermomicrobiales; family UBA6265; genus DASYWB01. Next base: position 1,377 of record DASYWB010000115.1, on the reverse strand, counting down.
TCGTCAACCCCCGAACCCATGATCAGGCCGACCAGTGGCTCCCCGAGCGCTTCGGCGACCGCCCGCCCCGCCGCGAGCGCTTCCCACGACACGGGCCTGAGCCCGCCAGCGCCCACTTCTCCAACGACAACGATGCCCGCCATACTCTCCCCCACATCATGCGATATGCAGTCGCGAGGCAATCGGCTGACTACGAGACCAACTTCTGCTCTCGCAGCCACCCGACAAGTTGCTGAGCGGCTTCGGCGGCTGGAAGGTCTTGAACGATCACCCCGCTCGTCGTCCGCTCAGGCGCCTCGGGTTCAGTCCAGCTCAGACGCGATGGCTCTACCGGGCTGGCTTCGACGAGATCGAGCGGCTTCTTCTTGGCCGCCATGATGCCTTTCAGCGACGGGTAACGCGGCTCATTCAAGCCGGTGATCGCCATCAGCAACGCCGGCATCGGCGCCTCAACCGTCTGCGATCCGTCCTCCACGTCGCGCCGGAGGATGAGACGCTCGCCTTCGATCTCCAGACCCATGACCGAGGAGACCATCGGCAGGTTGAGCAGTTCGGCAACGTGCGGCGGGACCTGTCCGCTCTCGTAGTCGTCCGAGCTCTGGCCCGCCAGGACCAGATCGTACGGAATCTGGCGGATCTGCTCCGCCAGCACCCGAGCAACCGCGAGTGTATCGAGCTCGTGCACGTCCGCGAGCTGGACGAGTACCGCCCGGTCGGCGCCCATCGCCAGCGCGCGGGTCAGCGCGTCCTTGACCGACGGTGGTCCGGCGCTGATGATCGTAACCTCACCTCCATGCCGCTCCTTCAGCCGCAGCGCCTCTTCGATAGCGTACGCATCGTAGGAACTGATGACCCGCTGGTCGCTGAGGACAGCCCGTCCCGTGCCCTTGTCGATCCGGACCGCATTCATGTCCGGCACCTGCTTGATGAGGACGACGATGTGCAAAACTCGTCCGCCTTTCGCTGCTATCACGATCCACCAAACACCGGCGCTCGTTTCTCGACGAAGGCGGTCATTCCCTCCCGCTGGTCGGCGGAGCCGAAGCTTTCACCAAACGCTTCCGCCTCCCGCTCCATGCCGAACGCGGGATCACCGGCCAGGGCGAGCTGCATCGTCCGCTTCGCGCGCCGGACCGCCATCGGGCTATTCTCGGCAATCCTCGAGGCCAGCGCCTTCGCCTCATCCAGCAGGCGCCCGGCGGGATGGACCGCGTTGACCAATCCCCAGCTCAGCGCTTCATCCGCCCCAACCCGCCGTCCCGTCAGGATCATCTCCGATGCCCGGCCCGGCCCAATCAGCCGGGGCAACCGCTGAGAACCACCCCATCCCGGCAGGATACCGAGCGTGACCTCCGGCTGGGCGAAGATCGCCCCCTC
>DASYWB010000114.1:0-5219 GCA_035936495.1 Thermomicrobiales bacterium | reverse complement strand
GCGCCCAAGGGCGTGCCGGAGGGAAATGTAATTGCCCTGGTTGTTCCCGGTCGCCGAGCAACCATTGCACCGAGTTGCACGTCGCGTGACGTGCAACTCTCGATGACAGAATGCCTATCATGATTGCGGCCCCCGGAGCATCCAGCGAGCCCCACTGCCCTTGCCCATGTTGTCGACGAGTCCGAACACGCGTAAGTCGCGCAAATTGTCCTGGACGGTCCTCCGGGGCGTTTCCGTCGGGAGGCGTCCATCTTGCCGCACAGGATGTTGGCGGCGGCAAAGAAGTGCCGTTCAAGGTGGGGTAGCATCCGCCTACTCACGATCTCGTTACCCTTTCGTCCTTCCCACGATGAGGGATTCGGCGGTCGTGGTCGGCTCGCTCTGGTCGGGATCCTCCACGATGTACGCGCCGCGTGAGACCGTGGCCAGGGTGGTGACCTCGCCAGTGACGGCGAGCTGCCTCGCCACGTCCGCCAGCGCTCGGGCGACCGCGGCGGTGACACCTGGTGGGGTCAGGGCGAGGATCGTGGGGCCGGCGCCACTAAGGCAGGCACCTGAGGCGCCGGCATGCAGGGCGGCTTCGACCATCGGCTCCAGATGTGGGAAGAGGCGAGCCCGGTAGGGCTCGTGCAGGCGGTCACGCATGCTGGCGCCGATCAGCTCGGGATCGCGCGTCAGCAGGCCGGCGACCAGACCCGACGCGGCCGCCAAATTGTGGACCGCGTCCGCGTAGGGGACGTCCTGGGGCAAAGCCGCCCGGGCCGCCCAGGTCGCGCCGGTCGCCTCGGGGATGAAGACGACCGCGACCAGCGGAAAGGCGTCGCCCGGGCAGAGACAGACCGCGTCCCGCACCCCCGGGACCGCGAGGACCGCGCCGCCATAGCAGGCGGCGCCGACGTTGTCGCCGTGCCCTTCCATCTCCCAGGCGTGGCGATAGAGATCGGTGGTCGAGCGGTTCAGGTCGAGCAGCCGGTTGGCCGCGACCAACCCCGCCACTAGCGCCGCCGCCGAGCTGCCCAGCCCCCGCGCCACCGGCACGCCGTTGCAGGGCGTCAGCGTACACGGCGGCAATTCGCGCCCGTGCGCCTCGGCTAGCGTCCGCATCGCCTTCAGCGCCAGGTTCTCGCGCCCCTCTAGCAGATGCGCATCTCGCCCCCGCACCGGCGCGACCACAATCCCGTCCTCGTGCTCTTCCCCACTCGCCGTCTTGCGGTCTCGCCGTCTCGCCGTCTCCACACCCAGCTCGTTCCACAGATCGAGCGCCAGGCCGATCGCGTCGAACCCGGGACCGAGGTTGGCGGACGACGCCGGGGCCCTAACCGTGAAGCGCATCGGCCAGCACTCGCTCCAGGGCGGCTAGGTTCGGCTCGACGCGGACTGGACGGTTGCTACCCGGTCGCGGCGCGCCATCCAGGTCGTGAAGGTGGTAGGCGACGACCGCGTCAGTGTCCTTCAAGACGTGTCCCGTCAGAATGCCGACGACCGTCGCGTCCGGCGCGATCTTGCCCTCGGCGACGAGCTTCCGCGTTCCGGCCAGCGAGGCCGCCGACGCCGGCTCGCAGCCGATTCCGACCTGGTCGATGGCGGCCTTGGCGTCCATGATCTCGGCGTCGCTGACCGTGGTGACGAAGCCGTCCGTCAGCTCAACCGAGCGGCGCGCGCGCGGCGTGCTGGCCGGGTTGCCGATCTTGATCGCCGTCGCCACGGTCTCGGCGGCAACCGGTTCGAGCGTCGTCCAGCCGCTGGCGTAGTAGCGGGCGAAGGGAGCCGCGCCTTCCGCTTGAATCACCGCCAGCTTCGGCAGCCGGTCGATCAGGCCAATCTGGCGCAGCTCGGCCAGCGCCTTGCCGAAGGCGCTGGTGTTGCCGAGGTTCCCGCCGGGAAGGGTGATCACGTCCGGGACCTGCCAATCGAGCTGTTCCATCAGCTCGAAGATGATCGCCTTCTGCCCTTCCAGCCGGAACGGGTTGACGGAGTTGCAGAGGTAGACGTCTTGAGCGCTCGTCAGCTCTCGCAGGAGGCGCAGCGCGACATCGAAATCGCCCTCGACCTGGACGACCCGCGCGCCGTAGGCAATCGTCTGGGCCAGCTTTCCGGCGCTGATCTTGCCCTCGGGGATCAGGACCAGCGCTGGCATCCCGGCCGCGGCGGCGTAGGACGCGAGCGAGGCCGAGGTGTTCCCGGTGCTGGCGCAGGCGACGATCTTGGCACCAACCGCCCGGGCATGGCTGACGCCGACGGTCATCCCCCGATCCTTGAAGGACCCGGTCGGGTTGTGCCCCTCGTGCTTGACGCCAAACGCGCCGGTCAGCCCGGCATAGGTAGCCAGCCGGGGCTCCCAATAGAGAGGCGTGTTGCCTTCCTGCCGGGTGACAACGACTTCGTCCGGAATCGGCGGGAGCAGCGCCCGGTATCGCCAGACGCCCGAGCGAGCAAGGTGAGCGGGCAACCCCGCGCCGATCTCCTCGGGTCGCACCCGCTCCGGCAGATCGACCTCGGCATCGAGCAGACCGCCGCAGGCCGGGCAGACGCCGACGGCGGTATTGCCGGGGAACCCCGTCTCGCACTCCATACAACGCAACCGGAGGCCAGCTCCTCCCGTGGGGGCATCGCTGCGCCGCTCCTGGACGGAAATCATTGGAAGTGGTCCTCTCGCTGCTGAATCACGTCCCAAAGCGACGCGCTGGATTCCTCGCCAACGGTTGCGAGGATACCATGACGTTCCATGGCCACGTGCCGGGGAAGGCGCGTGTTCGTCTCTGGTGCGTGGCCGTACTCAGGCAAGAGCGAACCGGGGTGGTTGGCGACCGGGCGCATGGCATGCGCCCCCACGTAATGAGGTCATCTTCGATGAACTCGGTTGAAACGGGCACCGCGGAAGAGGTCGTAGGGCGCGATGCACCGCATCGCCCTGTTTCCTATGCGTCCTGTCTCACAATGCGCGTATGTTGGTGAACACCCTGCTCCCTTGTCAGGAACAGGGTGTCGGGATGAGGGCCATTCGGGACCGGCCGGTAGGCCCTCATCGAGGTTCTGCGCGACAACCTCTAGGAGGCCAGCGTCGCGCGGACGACGTACCGCGACAGATACTGCCCGGAGACCGGATCGAACTCACCGCCGCAGGTGATCAACGTCAGGCTCGGCACATCGGTCGGACCAACGATCTCGCCGTTGATCGTCTCGACGGTCAACTCGTCGAGGCTATACATCTTCTGCCACTCGACGGCATAGGTGATTTCCGAGCCGTCAGCGCCGATCACGACGATCGGATCACCCTCAGCCAACGCCTGCCGTGGCGGTGGCAGCTCCCAGAAGACCGCCGCGCCGACGTTCCAGTAGTCGACGTGGCCGGACATCACGGCGTTGCCCTCCGCGCCCGGCTGCGCCGTCTCGACGTACCAGCCGACGACGAACGGGCCGCTGGGATTCTGCATCACGCCTTCGACGATCTGAAGGGGCTCAATCGGGGCATCGATGCCCGCCTCTTCAGAGCGGAGCGCGGTCGGCTCAACGCCGACTCGGATCCCCGCCGCGGGCGGTTGCATCCCGACCGGACCGGGACGCATGCCGCCAGTCGTGGGGATATCACCGACCGAGGTCGAGATGATCGCACCCTGCGCGGCCACCGTCACTGACACGGCCAGCATCGACATCAGAATGAGAACCGCCAGCGAGAGATGACTCCACCGGCCCATCAGTCTCCGACCCATGCCGCCTACTTTCCCCTCGATATCGCGCTCACGTCGCTGCGTTGTCTGCATTGCGCTTGCTACTCCTCATCGTCACACGATCCCGATCAGCCCCCGGAAACAACCGTCCCGCCAGCGGAGCGGTGGATGATACCGTCCTCTACATTCCTATACGCACGAACGGCCCATTTGGTATCACTCCGGACGCGGGGCCGCGTCACCCGAAGCCATCCTCACGCCGGCGAAGCATAGCGCATGCGTGAGCCGAAAGACGAAAGACAGAAGACGAAAGGATGTAGTCGGAAGTCGGAAGACAGGAGACGAAAGAAAGAACGTAGACGGAAGATGGAAGGGCGTGTTGAGGGGGGAGCTACACTCTCCGCGACTACCGACTACCGACTACCGACTACCGACTACCGACTACCTGCTCCACGAAATAGCGGTGGAAGCTGAGGTCGTCCGTCAACTCGGGGTGGAAGGCCGTCGCCAGGAACGGCCCCTGCCGCGCCGCGACTGGCCGACCGTCGGGCAGCCGGGCTAATACCTCCACGCCCTCACCGACCCGCTCGATGACCGGCGCCCGGATGAAAACGGCCGGCACCACATGCTCCGGTGAGACCTCTGGCGCATCCAAATTGGCCTCGAACGAGTCCAACTGCGTGCCGAAGGCGTTGCGCCGGACGCCGAGGTCCATCAGACCCAGCAGCGGTTGCGGCGCGACTTTGCTGCCGGAGTCGCCAATATCCCGCGCCAGCACGATCATGCCCGCGCAGGTGCCCCAGACCGGCAGCGGATGTGACACCTGCGTCAGGCCTTCAATCGCCTTGTCCAGCCCAAACCGCACGAGCAGCTTGCCGATCGTCGTGCTTTCTCCACCGGGAATGATGAGCCCGTCGATCCCCTTCAGATCCTCGGGAGCACGGATCTCCCGTCCCTCGACGCCGAGGCGGCGCAGGATCCGGATATGCTCGGCGAAGTCGCCCTGCAACGCCAGCACCCCGATGACGGGAGCCGGCCGGGTGGCGCCGTTCGTGGTCTCAACGTTCGCGTTCGTGGGAGTCATGGGCATGTTCATACAATAGAGAGGAAGTCACGGGTAGCAGCCCCTACTTCCCATGGTACAGGTGTAGGAGCATGAAAAGGCGAGACTGGCTTGAAGCGAGAAGGACAGGCGGCAGGAACTGCCGCCTGTCGCCTGCCCTCTGCCGTTCTCCGTCGTTACCAGCCGCGCGTCGAAAGCATCTCCCGCGCTGGGATCGCCGTCATGTCCAGGCCGGACATCGGGCGACCAAGGTTGCGGCTGGCCTCGGCGATCCGCTCGGGATCGCGGAAGTGCGTCGTCGCCTCGACGATCGCGCGGGCGCGCGGGGCGGGATCTTCCGACTTGAAGATGCCGGATCCCACGAAGACGCCCTCGGCACCAAGCTGCATCACGAGCGCCGCGTCCGCGGGGGTCGCCACGCCGCCGGCGCAGAAGAGCACGACGGGCAGCTCGCCCGTCTCCGCCACCTTGACGACCAGCTCGTAGGG
>DASYWB010000113.1:0-5703 GCA_035936495.1 Thermomicrobiales bacterium | reverse complement strand
GTAGAACTCATTGGCGATCAGGTCGCGGTTGACCGCCAGGTTCATGGCCCGCCGGACCTCGATGTCGCTCAGGAACGGGTGCGGGATCTCCCAGTACGAGCGCTGCCCACCCGGACCTTCGGCATTGGGGTCGGAGAAGTTGATGTTGATCCGCTCGACGCTGGTGCCCTGGACGACCACGAGCCGGCCCTGGCCGCCTTCCTCATAGTTGAGCAGGATGTCGGGCTCTACTTGAAGGTTCCAAGCATGGTCCCATTCACCCGTCTGGAGGACCGCCTGGGCGGCGCTGGAGGCCTCGCCACCACCCTTGAGGTTGACGGTCGCGAAGTAGGGCTTATCCGGGAAGCGGAAGTTCTCGTTCGCCGAGTAGATCACCTGATCGCCCGGAGAGAACGAGTCGACCTTGTAGGGACCGGTCCCGATCGGGTTATTGAGCATCACCTCGACGCCACCGTTCGCCTCGATGTAGTGCTTCGGATAGATCGGCCCGTAGATACCACCGGTGAACGGCACGTACCAGTTGACGTTTGGCTCGTCAAAGGTCATCTTGACGGTCAATTCATCAACGGCTTCGGCGCTGCTGACCGGCTTCCAGACCTCGTAGTTGACCGAGATGCTGTCGGTGTTGACCGATTCGAGGATGAGGTTGCGGGTGAAGACGACGTCTTCCGCCGTGAACGGCTCGCCGTCCGACCAGACGATACCTTCGAGCAGGTTGAACGTGACGCTCTTGAGATCCTCCGCCAGCAGACCATTCTCGACCGACGGCACTTCCTTGATCAGGGTTGGGAGCAACGTACCGTCCGGCAGATAGCGCATCATCGGCTCGGTGACGAGGTCGGCCGCCAAGAAGTCCTTGGTTCCGGTCGAGTAGTGCGCGCTCAGCATCGTCGGGGCCTGCCACTGGAGCAGGCGCAGCTCGCCGTCCACTCCACGCGTCTTGCCCTCGGCCCCCACGACCGGGACCTCATTCGGCGCATCCTGCATCCGGGATCCGATGTGAAGCGTTCCGGCGTCCGGTGCCGCAGCTCGCGCGTCAGCCGTCCGCAGCAGGAAGGCCACCACCGGGAATCCGATACCGAGCGCCATCGCGCGGTTGATAAAGTCGCGGCGGGACAGGTTGCCCGCCTTATAGGCGTCGTAGAGTGTTCCGAACGTCCGTGTGTTCTCAGCCATGTCGTGCCTTGTTCTCCATCACTACGCTGTGCATTTAAGTGGGCCAATGACTCGGCAGATTTCCTGCCCGCTTCAAAGTTACGCCGAAGGGGGCCTGCTTGGATGCCTTGATCGGGCACGGATGCCGGAGTCTATTCAGCATCCGTGCCGCTAATCAGCCATCTCACCCCTCTGCGGAGGTGCGCCGCGGTCGCGACGCTACCCCGCGGGAGCCGGTGCGACGAAGAGGATCGCGCTGGTTGCCGTTTCGCCGGCGACGAGGAGCCCATATGCACCAACCGGGAGGTTGACCAAGGCCATCGTCGCCGCCTGCTCCGGTCCCAACGCCAACCGGCCGACCAACTCGGCATCGTCCGGCAGCTCCCCAGCGACCGGTGTCGATTCGCCCTCTCCGATAACTGAGTAGAGCTCGAAGATCTGCTGGTCCGCGCTGCCGTTGGTGGCGAAGACGTTGACGATCGGAGCTGGTGGAATCGCGCGGTTACCAAGCTCGTCGGCGCCCTGATCGAAGCTGATGGCATCGGTCTCGTCCGAGAAATTGATGCCGATCAGCACACTGTCACCCACGATCTGCGGCGCGTTGTACTCCTCCGCGTGGAACAGGTACTGGCCATCCGTCTCCGTGAAGTAGTGGGTAGCGGAGATCACTTGGTACTCGCCCAGCAGATACTGGACATCGAGTGCGATGAGTCCATTCTCGAATCGTTCGACCTCGCCGACGCCGAGCAACGTGATCGGCGGCAAGTCCATTGCCTGCAGGGCCTCAACCGCGACGCTGGGGTCCTCGATGCCATAGAGATCGAAGAGTAGCTCTGGCGTCACCAGCTGGACCAAGGTCTCGAACTCTCCGGCGTTGTAGCAGACGATGAAGTTCTGAGACGCTGCCAGCACCGCCTCCTCGACCGAGGGGTCGACCGGCGTCCCCACCAAGAGCTCCACCGCATCGGGGGTGGCCCCAATATCGACCGCGGACTCTTCCACGTTTCTCACATCCGGCGGCGTGCCCGTCAGCTCCGGCGTGCCGGCGGAGACTCCCACATCACCTCCGTTCTCGGGAGCAATGCATTCCCCGGTCGTCGGACTGGCCTCAGGACTCGCAACCGGGGTGAGTTGGGCGAGCACCCCACTCCCCCGGCCCCCCACGAGGGCAAGCATCAGCAGCAACGCGATCGAGGCGATCGTGATCGGCGTCGCTTTCGCCCTCGGGACCCCACGCTGCTTCCACGTCCAATTCGACATCAGTGTTGCTCCTCCTTTTGTTGTCTCGCTCGCGCGATCGATCCCAGCGCCACGCCATCGTGGCGCCACTACTCGCGTAGGGCGTCAGTCTGAACCCACCGGGCTCCCCCGTCAAGCTGTACGAACGCCTAACCCGCCAACGTTAGGCCACTCGTTCCCGCTGCCGCCCTCGTGCACGGAGTCTTGCTGCACCTCCTATCCCGGCATTCAGCCGATGCGTCGCCATGTACCCAGGTATTGGCGCGAAGGCGCTGCATGCGACGGCGACCGGATGATGAGCTTGGTTATTGGTTATCCCCGGGGTGACTTCATGCGTTCATCCGTTCATCGCTCGGGATCGTCGACCGACAACGTCGCTCCCATGCCACGGCTGAGATTGAGCACCCCGGATGCATCTGGGCTGAGATCAACCACGGCATAGTCGCCGGGCTCCAGATCGACCAGCGTCATCGTTGCTTCCTCTCCAGCGGCGATGTTCAACTGCCCGGCAAAGGTCAGCCCCTCGGGGAGCGCGGGACCCGGTTGATAGATGAGGGAATCGGCGGTCGCGTCGCCTTCCAGGCGCAGGACGACGATCTCGTGATCGAGCTCGCCATTGTTTTCCACGTTGAAGACCACCGCCTCCGCCTCGACCTCAGCGGGATCGAGGTTGATCTCGTATTCAACCAGCGTCACCTCGACCTCTTGGGCGCCAGCCGGCGGCTCAACCTCCAGAACCTCCGCGTCCGCCACGACCCAGCGCCGGTTAGCTTCCCGTTCGCCGTCCGCGTTGCGGGGTCGAGCCGTCTCTGGTCCGACGAGCTCGAAGGTCCATCGCGCGCGAACCAATTGGTTGGCGACGACCGAGACGACCTCGGCCGTCGCTCGGTCATCCCGCTCCGTCTGAACATCGCTCACGGAGCGGATCGTCAGGGGAGTATCCGTCAGGCCCTCCGCGACCGCGACGAAGGTCTCACGGTCCAGCTCCTCGCCGGTGGCCAGGAGCAATCCACGATAGGCCGGCGTCACGAGCCGGGCAGCCGTTTCGTACTCACCCTCCGTCAGGCAGACCGCCAGGGTCCGGGCCAAGCGGTCGAGATCACCGGCGGTTGCGTCCCACTCCGCCGCGGGTGTCGCTGCCGCCGCGACTGGCGACGCCTCGGGACTCGCGATCGGTGTTGCCCCATCAGTGTCGTCGATCTCCGTCTGCAACGGAATGTCGCACCGCACTGGTGACGCGGCTGGCGGCGTCGCGGGCTGACCCGCTTGGGTTCCCGACACTGGCGCAAGCGGCGCGGAGAGGACCAGGAGGCTGACGGCGAGTCCAAACAAGAGGAGAGACGCGGCACGGAGGTGCGGCAGAGTCCAGCGGATCCTGGTGCAGATGAATCTCGTGCCCTGGCGAACGGCCACTCGGCCCCTCCTCATCTTTCCGGCTCCCACGGGCATTCGTTCCGGCAAGACCCTGGTTGGGTGTGCCACGCGGAATCACGTATCACGGTCGCGAGTATGATGGAGCCATTGTACTTAAAGCCACTTGCTGACGGGTAGCCCGGTCGCCGCCGACGACCTGATCGATCCTGACGCGTCGCCTGACGTGCGCGGGGCAACCGGTCGGTATACTTCCCGGCGCGCGATCACCCCGCACCCTCTATCGGCACGCGAAATCGGAGGTCTGCATGGAGAACGGATTCACGGGCCGGGACGGGACACGACGCCCGGGCCATGTGTTTGACCACGCGGACGGTGAAGGCGAATGGGGCGAAATCCTCGCCCGGACGGTTGCCCACCTTGCCGCGCAGCTCACCGTCACCCAGCTGCGACTGCGGGCGCTCGCATCAGAGTTGTCGGATAACGACGCTGATGTCACCGCCGCGGTGCGGGAGAGGCTCCGGACGCTGGCCGCGAGCGAATCCGGCACCTATCTCCGTGCCAACTTGGGCGAAGCGCTCGCCGAGGTCATCGACATTCAGGATCTCGAACGGAACGTCATCGCCTACCTCACCACGGACGACGGTCAGCCATGAGCGTTGGCACACCGCAATCCTCTTGTTGGGGAATAAGCGCCGGTTAGCCTTTGGTGGGCCGGTCCCGTTGCCGCTCCCTATCCGCCTGCCGCCATCCTCCGGGGCGTGGCACAGAACATGCGTTCTTCCCAGGGCGGCATGAGCCAGGCGTTATCGGAGCCGGCACCGAGACGCCGCCCGCTGACAGGGTCCGATAAACACGATGACGATCAAGGAGGAGATGACCATGGCTGTTGACGATCTTCGCCAGAGCCCGATGATGAGTCACTTACTGGACGCGCTCGATCGCGGCGAGGACATCGGCCATTATGGCCGCTTGACCTTCGCGATGGTTGCCCGTCACTTTGTCGAACGGGAGGAGTTAGTCCAAATCCTGGCCAAGGGCGGCGACACCGAAGAGGCCGCGGCGGGAGCACTGGTCGAGCAAGTCGAGGGACGAGGATACAACCCACCGCGCCGCGAGAAGATCCTCCAGTGGCAGAAGGAGCAGGAGTTCCCGATCTGCCCGACCCCGGACGACCCCGACACCTGCAACGTCTACACCGAGCTCAACTTCCCGGATGAGCTGTACCAAGACATCGAGGAGTATCGGACAGAAGAGTATCAGGCGCACCAAGCTCACCAGGGGTAAGCAGATCGTCGAGGCGCATCGTCAGTTCCCAACGCGGTGAATGGTCGGTGCGCCAGACGCTCACCTGAACGCCGAGCGCGGCCAGGGCGTCGCGTTTGGCGGCGTAGGTGAGTGCTGGTAGGTTGCCCGCCACGCGCTCGCACCACGTCGCCAGATCAGCAAGGCGCGCCTGATCGGCCTGCCAGCCCTCGTGCAGCGCGATCAGTGCCGCCCGTTCGGCCTCAAGCGCCCGTGCCTGATTGGCGAGCGCGGTCATTTCAGCGATCAGCGGTTCAGCCGCTTCGTCATCGTCCATCGTCACCACGAAACGGGCGGCGCGCTGTCGTCGTGCGTGGAGCTCGGCGATGCGTGCCTCTAGGGCCGTAAGATCGCCGGCCGCCGGACTCGCCCCGCGCTGTCGTGCCACTTCCGCCGCGATGATTGCTGGCCGGCGCAAGACGGCCTCGACGCGCGCCCACACGGCTTGATCGAGCAGCGACGCCGAGATTGAGAAACTTGGACACTTCTTCGCCCGTTGCGCTACTGAATGATTGCAACGGTAGCCGCGCGCTTCGCCCCGTCGTTTGAATCCTTGCATCGGGCTACCACAGTAGCCACAGCGGGCAATGCCGACGCGTAGAAGCGTCGATTCAGGGTCAGGGTTCCTCCTGG
>DASYWB010000112.1:0-44318 GCA_035936495.1 Thermomicrobiales bacterium | reverse complement strand
GCCGGGGGCGTCGCGCCGGGACTTCCCACCCTGCGCCATGGCTGTCCTTATGGGTCCATCCGACCGCATGCTACCGGAGCCCAGATTAGCCGACGTAGCCGAGTGGATCGATGGTGCTGCCGTTGAGCTTGAGCATGAAGTGGACGTGGGGACCGGTCGAGATACCGGTGCTGCCCATCGGTCCAACCACATCGCCCTGGTTGACCGCCTGGCCGGTGGCCACGTAGGGCATCTCAGCCATGTGACCATAGACGGTCCCGAAGCCGTTGCCATGGTCGATCTCGACGTAGTACCCGAGCCCGCAATCACACCAGCCGGCGTATTTGACGATCCCGCCATCGCTTGCCACGATCGGCGTGTAGGACGGTGCCGCGAGGTCGATGCCGTTATGGAAATTGCAGCCCAGGTTGCCGTTCCAGGGCTCGAAGGCGTAGGGGCTGCAGCCGTAGGGTTGCGTAAAGGTGTAGCCATCCACGGGCATCATGAACGTGCCCGTGGCCGTGCCCTGGACCGGAGCGGGCGGGGGCGGCGCCTCTGTCGGAACTGGCCGGGCGGCGGCCGCGACGAGGAACGCTCCCGCCGCGTAGCCGGTGAGCTCGTCGGCAACGACTGGATACCAGACATTGCCCTCCCCGTCGTAGGCCGCTTCGCCGACAATCTCGATGACCGCGTCCGGCGCGAGCGATGCCACGACCTCGCCGTCGGTCGACGCATCGGCGCGAATGTTCAACCCGTCGCCATCCGCGGGCGAAACGATATCGCCCGCGCCGAAGGTGGCCGCCTGGCGGGGGGGAGTGGGCGCCGCCTCAACCTCGGCGGGAGGCGCGGGTTGCTCGGCGGCTCGGAGCAGGTCCCCATCGACGTAGCCCGTCACGTCGCCGGTGGTGATCAGATACCAGCCGTTGATGCTGTTTTCGAAGCCGGCTGGGCCATCCATCACCTGGACGATCTCGCCACCCGCGACAAAACCGACGGGTGCGGCGCCGGGAGCGCCCTCCGCCCGGATGTTTAGGCCGTCACTCGCATCGGCGGCGACGTATTGGCCCGTGCGGAACGTCACCGGGTCCCGCGCCGGCTGTTCTGCCACCGGCTCCCTCTCGGTGGCGGGCGGCGGCGCTTCGCCTGGCTCAGCATCGTCAGCCAAATACTCGCCGGCGATCCAGCCGTCTTCACCATAGACCCGGACGGGCCACCAGCGGACGTTGCCTTTGACGACGGTATCCGTCTCATCGAGACGGAGCTCGACGATCGTCCCCGCGGCGAGTGGCGCCAGGACTTCGGAGTCTGTGCTCGGCTCAGCGCGGAGGTTGACCCCTTCCGGATCATCGACGCGGGCGGTCGCGCCTTGTGGCACCGAGGCGCGCTCGGGTGCCGCGGGTGGTGGACCGTCCTCCGGTACCATGGTCGGGTCGGCAGGCCTCTCCCTCGTCGCGCTCTCCCCGGCTGGCGCGATGGCGGTATCGAGGAAGTACCCCGCCACCCAGCCATCTTGGCCGTGGACGCGAATGGGCCACCAGCGGGTCGCGCCATCCGGGTCGAGGACCGTATCAGCCTCGTCAATCCTGAGTTCGACCGTGGTCCCCTCCGCGAGCGCGTCGAGGACCTCGCCGCCGAACGACGGCTTCGCCCGGAGGAGGACGCCATCGTCGCCGGTAATGCGCGCCGTGTGGTTCGACGCGAACGCGACACTGGGTGTCAGCACGGGTTGGACCACGCCGGCCAACGCCAGGGCGCCGGTCAGCGTCAATGCGACGAGCCGGGATCGCCAGTCAGCGCCGGTTCTTGTCTGGCCGCGCCGCTTCCGCCCAAACACGCTCTTCACTCGCCCTCTCCCCCATGGTTGGCGTGCCGCGATCTCGCCGGGCCGCGCGTCTGAACGGATATCCAAAATTCGGCTGGTGTCGGGTAGCCAATTCCGACACGGGGCGACCGCTCGGACGAGCCGGTGATCGCCTCAAGAGCCTTCGCGATGCGGGAGCGGGGTACGGCGTGACGGAAGCATCGCCTCTGTCACGCCGTAAGCTATACGCACCTTAGCATCTAGCATAGCCACATCGCAATAGGTGTGGAGGCTGTGACTCCGTGTCACCGACGGTGATAGAGGGTGCGAAGCCATGCAAAGTATGTCGCTTGATTGGTCTAGCCTCATTATTATCGAATCGGCATCTGTCCCCGCGGCGGTGGATTATGGAAGGTGGGATGGGGCCGCTTCTCGGCCGCTCCTGCCCCTCTGGTATACTCCGGGGTCTTAGGGATGGTTTTCTTCGGTGCGTCTCCGCTCTCCGCATCGCATTGACCGGGACGCCAGAGCATTTCAGTTAACATGAGGATTGGACAAGCGTGAAGCTGACTGTTGAGCGGCTGCCCGAGAGCCAGGTTCGGCTCGATATCACCGCGGACGAGGATGAGTTCGGCAAGGCGATGGACCGGGCCTATCGCAAGGTCTCGCGGGAGATCAGCCTCCCTGGGTTCCGCAAGGGCAAGGCGCCGCGGGTGATGATCGAGCGGTACTATGGCCGGTCGATCTTCCTCGAAGAGGCGCACAAGGAGGTCATGGATGATCTCTATCGCCGGGCACTGGAGCAGGAATCGCTGAGCCCGGTCGGCGCGCCAGAGGTCGATATTACCGCGATCGAACCGGTCGGCTTCACCGTTACCATACCGGTTTACCCCGACATCGATCCTGGTCCCTACACCGAGGTCCGGGTCGAGCCCGTCGACGCGAGCATCGACGAGTCGGCGGTGGACGAGGTGGTGGAGCGCCTGCGGACGAGCCAGAGCCCCTGGGTCGATCCGGCGGAGCCCCGGACCCCTCACGAGGGCGACCAGGTCACGGTTGACATCTCGGTTGTCGAGGGGGAAGAGCAGTTCCAGGAGCCTATCGAGGGTGCCGAGTTCATCATTGGCGAGAGCAATCTCTTCACCGGGTTACGCGAGCAACTTGAGCAGATGCAGGTTGATGAGACCCGAACGTTCGACCTGACGTTCGCCGCGGACGACGAATCCGTCAACGAGAGCATCCGGGGGAAGACGCTGACCTACACCGTCACCCTGCGTGGGCTCAAAGAGCGTGACCTGCTGGAGTTGAACGACGAGTTTGCCCAGACGGTTGGCGAGGCGGAGACGCTCGACGAGCTGAAGCGCGAGATTCGCGAAGACCTGCACCAAGGGAAGACGAGCGAAGCACGCGGCGAGGTCCTCGACGAGATCATTCGTCAGATGGCGGAGGGAGCAACGGTCGACTTGCCCTCCGTCATGGTCGACGAAGCGGTCGAGAGCGACGTGAACAGCCTGCGCGGCCGTCTCGCTCAGCAGCGCATGCCGCTCGAGACGTATCTCCGCCAGGTCGGCCAGTCCGAGGAGGAGATGCGCGCCGAGATGCGGCCCGAGGCCGCGAAGCGGTTACGGAACTCCCTCGTGCTGCGGACGATCGCCGAGCGGGAGGGCATCGAGGTCACGGATGCCGATGTCGAGGCGGTAATCGATCGCATGGCCGAGGGTGCCGCCGAAGCGGATCGGATGCGTGAGGTCTACAGCGGCGAATACTTCACGCGCATATTGCGCAACCAGCTCTTTGAGCAGCGCGTGAGCGATCGTCTCATCGAGATTGCCACCGAAGGGCGCGGCGCGGCAATCAACGGCTGGGTGCCTCCCGAGCCGGCGGTGGGAGATGGCGACAGCGGAACGGATGCAGCCTTGACCACCGGGGTCATGGAGGGGCAGCCCGGCGACATCGCCGCGACGGCTACCAGCGAGGATCCTGATGCCGCCGTGAGCGTGAGCGAGGTCGCCAGCGAAGGCAGGGCCAGCGACGTCGAGCAGGCGGCCTCGGTTGGGCACGAGGCGGAGAACGAGGCGGTAGCGGACGAGGCTCCGTCCAGCGCCGTCACGCCCGAGGAGCACGAGGCGCGAGGCGAACCTGGCGATGGTGGCGCTTTACCGAATCCAACGGCCTAACCCTGGGCCATAGACCATCGCTCGCGCCCATGGTCGTGCGATCGTTGTGAAGATGGCGCACGCCTGCCGGAAACCGCGCGTGACCTCCACGGATGGATAGTAGCCGCATTGCGGGCTCAGAGTATCATTCAGTGAGGCACGAGATATGACAGACCTCGGGCAAGCCCTCACACCCCAGGCGACGAGCGAAGATTAGAACCACGAAGGACAACGAAGAAAGGCGAGGTCACGACAGCCATGGAAATCCCCAAGATCGAGAACTTAGTGCCGATGGTGGTCGAGAGCACCAACCGGGGCGAGCGCGCCTTCGATATCTACTCGCGGCTCCTGAAGGACCGCATCATCTTTCTGGGCACGCCGGTCGACGACCAGATCGCGAACCTGATCATCGCCCAGATGCTTTTCTTGGCGCATGAAGATCCCGAGCAGGATATCCGGCTCTACATCAATTCGCCGGGTGGCGTCGTCTATTCCGGGCTCGCCATCTATGATACGATGCAGATGGTGAAGCCCGATGTTTCAACCTTCTGCATGGGTATGGGCGCCAGCATGGCGGCCGTGTTGCTGGCCGGCGGGACCAAGGGCAAGCGCTTCGCGCTCCCGAATGCCCGGGTGATGATTCACCAAGGCTCGGCTGGATTCCGCGGCAACGTCCCGGATATCGAAGTCGCGGCCCGCGAGACGTTGAGTTTGACCACCAAGCTGACCGAGATCCTTGCCCAGCACTCGGGCCAGGACTACGACAAGGTCAAGCGGGACACCGAGCGTGACTACTACATGACGGCTGAAGAAGCCAAGCAGTACGGACTTGTCGATGAAGTGTTGGAGCCAGCCAATGTGGTTGGCGCGGCCGCGGCGGGCGTCAACGGAACGAATCGAACCTAGCTCTTCCCGGCGAAGAGCAACCGGGGCGGAGAGTGCCGGATAAGGGTTGACCAGCGCGAGGTGGGCGGGTGCATTACCGGTGTTCTTTTTGTAACAAGGGTCAAGAAGAGGTCCGGCGGTTAATCGCCGGACCCAACCAGGTCTACATTTGCGACGAGTGCGTTCAACTCTGTCGCGAGATCATTGAGGAAGAAGAGCCGGCGGCGCCCCGCCTCGAGACGAACCTCGCCAAGATTCCCGCCCCGAGGAAACTCTACGACCAGCTCAATCAGTTCGTCGTCGGTCAGGATCGGGCCAAGAAGATCCTCTCCGTCGCGGTCTATAACCACTACAAGCGGATCAGCGCCGGCGCCGAAAGCGATGACGACGTGGAGTTGCAGAAGAGCAATATCCTCCTCGTCGGCCCGACCGGTTGTGGCAAGACACTTCTCGCCCAGACGCTCGCTCGATTGCTCGACGTGCCGTTCTCGATTGCCGACGCCACCGCGCTGACCGAGGCGGGTTACGTCGGCGAAGACGTCGAGAACATCCTGCTCCGGCTGATCCAGAACTCCGGCGATGTCGCTCGCGCCCAGACGGGCATCATCTACATCGATGAGATCGACAAGATCGCTCGCAAGGCCGATAACCCGAGCATCACGCGTGATGTCTCCGGCGAGGGCGTCCAGCAGGCGCTGCTCAAGATCATCGAGGGCACCGTCGCCAACGTGCCCCCCCAGAGTGGCCGCAAGCACCCCCATCAGGAATATATCCAGATCGACACGCGCAACATCCTCTTTATCTGCGGGGGCGCGTTCGAGGGGATGGAAGAGATCGTCTCGAAGCGGATCGGCCGCCAAGACCTGATGGGCTTTGGCGCCTCGGGCGAGGTGCAGGCGGTGGAGGAGAATCCTCTGCATCACCTGACCCATGATGACCTGCTGAAATACGGGCTCATCCCCGAATTCGTCGGCCGCCTGCCGGTCTCCGTCGCGCTCGACCACCTGACGCGCCCCGAGCTGATGCAGATCCTGACCGAGCCCAAGAATGCGGTCGTCAAGCAGTACCAGAAATTCTTCGCGCTGGACAACGTCGAGTTGATCTTTACCGACGACGCCCTGGAAGCGACGGCGAAGCAGGCCGAGGAGCGGAAGACTGGCGCCCGCGGCTTGCGGACGACCATCGAGGAGATCCTGCTTGACGTGATGTACGAGATCCCGTCACTCGAGAACGTCCGCAAGTGCGTCGTCGATGCCAACGTCATCAACAACCGCACCCGGCCGATCCTGATGACAGTCAACGATCATGAGATCCCGTATGCCGAGACGGCCTAACGGCTGTCGAGATCGATAGATGGCCGGTGTTGAACTGCCCCCTCTGAGTTCCGAGACCCAACCCCCCTCCCGAAATCGGGGGAAGGGCTTTCCGTGGCCCCGGCCCGGGCAATGACGGCGTCCGTATGACAGAAGGACGCGGCGGGACCGTCGCGCTCGTGGTCGTAATTGTGGTCTATGCGCTGCTCTTCGGCGCGTGGTTCATTACCGCGGGACAGGTGGATGAGACCGCGGCGCTGCCTACCCCAACCCTCGCGCCCGCGGCGACAGCGTCAGCGACAAAGGTTCCCTCCCAGTGGCGTGGCCTTTTCCCCACTCCTTCCGATATCCCGACAGCGGGGCTGCTCCGGCCACCCGTTACCCTGGCGCCGGTTCCCCCCGCCTCGCCGTAGCATGTTATTAGCGGCGCCCGAGCCTATGATCGTAGTCCTATGGCCAGACCAAGCGCGGGTCGGGCACCGTGCTTGCGTTGGCCCTGCCGGCAGAGCCTGATAGCGCCTGGATAGGAAGGGAAACGACGGCATGGCGGGGATCGCGCGGCGACGAGATGACCGTGCCGACGGGGCGACAGCGGATCAGATCGACGAGACAACCAGGATCGAGGACGAAGAGCCAAAACCGCTCGGGCAGGAGGCGCCCGAGATCGTCGAAGATGCTTCCAAGATTGGCGCGCATAGGCTGGAGCGGCCGCTCGCGGGTGACGCGATCACCTCCTTCATCGGCGGCATGAGCGTATGCTTTGGTGCGGTGGCCATGGTCACGGCCGCCGGCGCCATGGGAGGTGGGCTGGCCGCATCATCACCAGCCCTGCTGATCGGAGCGCTGGTCTTTCCAGTCGGGTTCGTCATCCTGCTCGTCGGTAAGAGTGAGCTCTTCACCGAGAACTTTCTGCTACCGGTCACGGGTGTATTGAAGGACCGCGGTACCTTGCGTCAGCTATCGGCGCTGTGGGCGGTCAGCCTGAGCGGAAATCTGATCGGGGTATTGGTCTTCGCCTTTCTCGTCTCGCGTGGTGATGTCTTGTCCGCCCGTGCGGTGGAGGAATTGCGGGCACTGGCGGAACATAAAGTGGAGTACGGGTTACTCACCGCGTTCATCAAGGCGCTCTTCGCGGGCTGGCTGATCACCGTCCTCACGTGGCTATTGCTCGCGGCGGACGGGATGGGACCACGCCTCGTGATGATTTGGATCATCGGAACCTTGATCGTCCTGGGGCAATTCAATCACGTCGTCATCTCGGCCGCTGAGATCTTCATGGCGATGCTGTTGGGCGCGTCGATCACGCCGGGAGAATGGTTCACACGCAACTTTCTCCCCGCACTCGTCGGCAACATGGCCGGCGGCCTCGTCTTCGAGACCCTCCTCCAGTACGTGCAGGCCCGCTACCACGAGCCAGACAACAAGTAGGAGGAGCATTTCCAGGCCGACGCGGAACCCGGATCACTGCCGGTTGATACTGACTGCGGGTGAATGCTTCTGGACGGACCCATCGGGCTGGCCGCCCCTGCCCGGCGTCCAGGAATTCCCGCAAGTGGGGCGGGATTCGCCCTGCCCGCTCTCCTACCACCAGACTTCCCTTTGCCAGGCAACATCAAAACGATGACCAGCGGACCCGCGGTGGTTTCTTTGGAACGACGGGATACGATCGTCCTGGCCGCCTGCTGCTTACCGCCCCTGAACCCCCTGCAGCGCCGTCGGATCCTGGTCGGTTGCGCTCATGACGGAGAACGAACCGTCCGTTTCCAGGACCACAGCTTCGACCTCCGAGGTTGAGGCTGAACCTTGAAGCCGTATCGCCTGGCGAACCTCGGCCTCGACCACCCGTTCGCGGCGCATCTGGTCGCGAAGGAACTCGCCCCGGTAGAAAAGCAACCTCGGCTCGGACTTGACGAAGTGGCCGACCTTCTCCGATCGAACGGAGAGCCAGGCAACAGCGTACTGCAGGCTAATCAGTAGCGTCAGCGCGAGCACGCCCTCCGCGAGCGCGACTTGATTGCTCGTGATGACACTGGCCAAGGTCGAACCGAGGGCGACGGTCACGATGAGGTCAAAGGCGTTCATCTTGGAGAGGGTACGCTTGCCTGAGACACGCAGCACGACGATAAGGGAGGTATAGGCCAGTAGGCCGACAACGATGACTCGGACCAGACCACCGACGTTATCAAAGAACACGACGCTTCCTCTCATGCCATCATACCGACTCCGAGCCATTGGTCACGCATTGGCGCCCCGGCACGGGCGGCCCGTCGCTAGAGATCATTCAGCTGGATTCCGTATCAGAGGCCGTGTGGAGGGCTGTTCGTCTCCTACGACCGACTAGGAACCCTCGACATCGTATGGGCTGGGCAAGGCCAGCCCGGCCTCCAGCTGCATCACCGGCCCGTGCCACGCGGCCTCTCAGTACGATGCAAAGCCAGGGCCGTTCCTTACCCCGGTACAGATTTCGTGCCAAGCAACTCAAGATGAGGAGCAACCATGACCAACGAATGAGGCCGCCGGGGATCCTCCCCAGCGGCCTTCACCATATCTTTTTGGCTGGTGAGCCCTCGCTAGGCGGCGACCTCAAAGGAGGTGACCATGCCTAGCATCGCGTGCGGATCGCCGGTCTGGGTCGGCACGAAGCAGGCGACGACGTAGTAGCCGGGCGACAAATCGAGCGGTATCCACGTCGTCTCACCCGTCGAGAGGACCGGGACATAGCTGACCGGCATGAACTCCTCCGGGTTTGGCCCGTCCGCCGGAGGCGCCTCACCGGCCATCTCCGCCGAGAGGATAGCTTGAATCTGCTCGTCGGTGATCGGTTCCGGACTCTGCATCATCGATCGGAAGTGCGGGTGGTCTCCCTCGTGAGTCACTTCCCAGACTTGCGGACCGGCCGAGATTCCTTGGGGCAGCTCGATCGCGAAGTCGATCATCGTCACCGTGACATCCGCCGGGGGTGCATCCGCAGCCGCGGGATCCTCTCCCTCGACCACTGTGAAGGGCTGGAGACCGGCGACTTCAGTCAGCGACGGATCAGTCGATGTGACGACATACTCACCCGGCGTCAGGTCGACAATAGCTTGCCCCGTGCCGCCGGCAAGCGCCGGTGCTCCGCCCGGGAAGACCGCATCGTAGAGCCATGCTGGCGCCGCATCGGGATTCGCCAAGACCTCCTTGATCTCGTCAAGCGAGATACCCTCGGGCACCGCCATGAGCTGGGCGTCGGCGAACTCCATGTCGGTCTGGTTCTCGAAGGTCAACAGCAGACGACCGGCCTCGACCTCCGCCGGCACTTGATAGCCTTCACTCGTCAGCATGATCGTGAGTTCCGGATAGTCCGGCGGCTCGGCAAACGTGAGATTGGGCGGGGCTCCCGCCGGCGGCGTGCCGTCTTGGGCAATCGCCGCGGGACTCCCGAGGGCAAGCCCGAACAGCGCGACAACCAACGCAAACATGAACCGGTGCCTGGCGGTTTCTCCTCTCGCGTAACGCGAATTGGTTCCGGTCGCCATCGTGGCGACGACTGCCATGCATCGTAGGGCGGGAATCTTTCAAACAACAGGCGAAGATCACCCCCGAAGCGCGAACGCACCTGGAGGGCTGATGGCTAACGGCTCAACGCTTGACGATGTAGTCGATGCCGTCTTCCAGTGCGGTCGGTGGCTGCCCGATGAGCTCAGCGATCGCGTTCTGGTCGGTGCTGTTGTCGAGCGCGAGCATCTTGAGCTGTTCTTCGGTGACGGGCGGCCGAAGCGCCTTAGGCAGGGGCTTCGAGAACGTGACGACCGGCATCATCAGCGAGACCGGGACATGGACCTTCGGCTTGCGCTTGCCGAGCTTGGCGGCGATGACATTGAGCATTGCCTCATAGGTGTAGACCTTCCCGCCACCGAGCTCGTAGATCTGTCTGATCGTCGCTGGATCGTCGAGCGCTCGTCGGAACGCGGCGGCGACTTCTTTGACAGCGACCGGCATGAACGTGGACTGCCCGTCGCCGACGACGGGAATGATCGGGAATTTCCGCACTACGCTCGCGAGTTGGTTGATGAACTCGTCGCCGGGGCCGAAGATCACCGAGGGACGGAAGATGGTCCACGGGATACCCGACGCCTGGACCGCCTGCTCGGCGCGCCATTTGGCCTGCAGGTAGGGGAAACGCGTGTCATCCCTAGCGCCGAGGGCACTCATCTGGATGAACCGGCCGATGCCCGCTCGGCTGGCCTCCTCAAGCACGTTGACCGTGCCGTGATGGATGACCCCGTCAAAGGTGGCGCCGCCCTCTTCCGAAATGATGGCGACCAGATGAACCACGGCGCTACAGCCGTCCATGGCGCCACGCAAGCTCTCCGGTCTGGTCACGTCACCTTCAACCAGCTCGATGCCGGCCTCAGCCTCCGCGGCCGCTTTGACCTTGTCTCGCACCAGCAAGCGCAGCGGACGACCACGGAGCGCCTCCCGGATATTACCGCCGACGAACCCCGTGCCACCGGTGACGAAGACCGGACCGTCAGGTGCGAGAGACGGCGGGGGGTCGCTTGTTGCCGGTTGGAGACCATCCATGGCCATGCTTCTCTCTCTGTGACGGGGTGGGTCGTGAGTCTCCCTGGGACGGGCTCATCCGCGCCTCGGTTCTCGCTACCGGTCGACCGTTGCCGTCTGGAGATACTGATGCAGCCTATCGCGATCGACCGCCACGGCGTTGCGGCCCAGCGAGCGGACGATGCCCTGCTCTTGGAGCTCCAGCAGCTTGCGGGTAACCGTTACCCGGTTGGAGCCAATCATGTTCGCCAGGCTTTGATGCGTCAAGGGGAAGGCGATGGCGAACATGCCATCGGCGGTCGGACGGCCAAATCGGTTGGCGAGTTGGAGGAGCGTCGTCACCAACCGGACCGAGGTGTCGCGAGCCAAGAGCTGCTCGACCAGCGTCTGGAGCTCGGTCATCCGTCGCGTCATTCCCGTGACCACGGCCGCGGCAAGATCCGGAGAGTGGGCGATAAGGCGGGAGAGATCGTCCATATCCACGACCGAGAGGGTAGATTCCACCATGGCCTCGGCCGAGGCGCCGGTCGACAGACCATCGTACGCGTCCTCTTGGGTGAAGATCGTATTTGGTCCAAGGATCCCGAGGTTGACCGCGCGTCCATCAGACAGCGATTTGTATAGCCGGACGCAGCCGGAACGGACGAAGTAGACGAGACCGTTTCCCTGACCCGGAGAGAAGATCTCCTGGCCCTTGAGGTAGGTGACCGTGGACGGCCGTTGGTGCCGGGAGCCGCTGCTTGCCCCGTCCGATTCAGGTTGCGTACCGTCTGGAGATCCGGCGAAGGAGGCGCATCCTGGCGCCTCATCCGGAGTTGAAGCACTGGATCGAATAAGCGGCGCGGCGCGCCGAGTCGTTGGAACGGCCATCACGGCGAGCGTGCGAGCGGTGGACCCATCACGCGCGTCGAATTGCAACATGCTCGGCCTCCTCCTGGGATACCGCGCACCGCCGTCGCGCGTTTCCCGGAACATAGGGACCCGGAGCCGGTGGATCTGTTCCCGCGTCCTCGCGAATCATTGCCATCTTGGTCCTGCATCGGCTCTTCGTCAATAGATTGCGCCGTATTCCTGCGCATAGGGTGCTCCCGTGAGGATACCCGTCAGTGTAGCTTATCGAAGGTTTTATCAGGCTCATGGCATGCGGACTGCGACCAATCCTACAGTCCAGCACCTGGACACGTGCTGGTGAGGCCCAACGAGAGGAAAGGGGGCAGAGATCGTGACAGATCAAAGCAAAGATCGTGTCGAAGGGAAGTCCGACGAGGTCATGGGACGCGCGAAGAGCGCGTTTGGCGACTTGACCGGCGACGAGCAGACCAAGGCCGAGGGTGAAACGCAGGAGACGAGCGGAGAGGCCAAACAAGGTCTTGCCGATGCCAAGGACAAAGTTGACAACCTTGTCAAGAAGGCGACTCAGTAGCTTCTCCCGCTGCCTGAGCATCGTGACACCAAGGCGATGGACCGGGCGACACACCCGGTCCATCGCCATATTGAAGAACAGTGAATACCCCTTGCTCCCCATTGCACCGAGACGACAGTTGCCGTTCGCGTGGCGGCCATAACGGGCCTAGAAGGTGCGGCCGAGCGCCTGGTCCCACGGTTGGGGAGCGGCGACGCGGATCACTTCGGATTCGCGGTCCCTGACGTAGAGATAGAGGTGCGCGAAGAACTCGGCCTCCGGCAGCGGATAGGTGGGATTGATGCAGAGATACGGATGCCGCCACGGCATTCGCACGCCTGGTTCCACGAGCACCTCGATGCGCTGCCCGACGCGCAGGCGGTAGGTGAGCCCAGGGTAGATGCGCGACGGGAGGTCGAGGAAGCCGTCGCGCTGGAGTTTCGACCAGAGCGCCGCGCCGAGCGTCGTCCGGGCGACTTCCTCGGCGCGGCGCCGGGCCTGTCGATAGTCATGCTTGGTGAACCCGAAGCCGGCAGTGCGCTTCGGCAGATGATCCCACCGGTGTCGCCAGGGCAGCTCGAGCTGGGTCTCGTCCCCGGGATGGGGAGGTTCACCGCTCAGCGTATCGAGTTGATCACTCCACCAGCGCTGCCAGGAAGCGATGGTGTCCTGCCACCACTCGGACAGTCCGGTCATGATCATCCTCACCACCTCGCCGCCCTCGTGCCTCGCTGGGAACCAGAGTGCGCCAGAGGGACACCGGGATAGGAGACGGCGCTCCGCGGGCGCGAGACGCTCCGATCTCACCGTGGCGGCAACCCCGGCAAGACGCGGCGTTCCTAGAGTGAGCCGGCGGTCGTTAGCCGCCGGCAATCGGAGCGATGATCTGATATTCCTCGGCTTGGGGATCGAATGGTCCGTCATCGAGGACGTGGGCGCCGTCGACCTTCTTCGAGATCGCGCACCCGCTCGACCGCGCCTCTTCCAGGATGCGCTCAGCTTCGGCGATGCCCGCGCGGGCCTCTTCGGTGTCGGTCGTCTCCCAGTCAACGACCTGATGACCTCGGCGATTGGCGACAATGATCCGTCCCATGCTGATCTCCTTGTCTCTAGCCGACCGCGGCGCCGTCTGGTTCTCGGCCGTTAGTGAGGATGCCCCTAGGTGGCCACCACCGCCGGAAGTCTTCCGAGAATCAGGCTGTTATGGTACGCCCGCGTTGCCCGAAAGGCAATCCCCCGCTTTCGGTTATGTGTGAGCGAGGCGACGGAGAGGGAGCAGGCCACCGGGCGATGGAACCACTCGAACCGCGACCCGACAAAGGTTTCGAACCCTCCAACGGATGACGGCATGGCAACGCGCTCTATTTTCCCGGCGTCATGCGACGCCGGTCGTATGCGTCCGGTGCCCGCCCTATGGGTTCGTAAATCCCCAGGACTGACGACCCTATACGTTGGGTCATCTCGATTCGCTCGTCTCGCGGTCCGTCACTGCCCATCGAGTGCGACACGCGTCCATCTGCTCCTCGGTAAGGCCGATGACGTCGCGCAGATTTGCTCCGGCCAGCGTGGCGGCGGCTTCGATGTTGGATCCCGTGAGATTTGCGCCCACGAGATTCGCGTGACGAAGATCGACACCGTTCAGATTCGCGTCCCGTAGGTCAGCTCCCTCGAGGTTGGCGCCATGGAGATTGGCGTTCGAGAGATCGACGCCGGCGAGATGCGCCCCCGGCAACTGGGTGTTTTCCATTTGCGCACCGATGAGCGAGGCACCTCGGAAATCGTCGTGACTCATGTCGGCCCCCCTCAGCTGCGCGCCGCGGAGATTCGCGTCGCGAAGGCTAGCTCCCTGCAGGTTGGTTTCGGAGAGCTCGGCCTCGGTAAAGTCTTCCCCTCGAAAGCTAGCATGAGCCAGATTCTTCTTGGAGAAGTCTGCCTTGCGGGTCATGATGCGTCTCCTCCCTGTCATTCGTTCCGCGTACGGGTACGGTGGCTTGCACGTATCAGTGGCAAGAGGCGAAGAGCGTGTGCCGGATGTTGATTGACCCGGCAAGCGCGGGACACGGTTGCGCCGCCTCCGAGCTTGAAAACCTCCTGCGCCGGATGATGAGACAGTGTGCGGTGCGGCACTCAATCCGTGCAAGGTTTCCGGGTGCGCCTCGCGGTTTTCATGGGCTACCCGGTGAATCTCAGGCTACATGTTGGGAGAAGGAGACGGAATAAGCGCCAGAGGCTGAAAGCCCCGGCGCTCACCCGGATACGTCGGATCGAAGCCAGCTAGCGGCGCATGAGCGCCGCGCGTCATGCGGCATTGCCGAGCGCGGGTGGATTACCCAGCTGAGCTTCCACCGGCGAGACACGATCCTGGCGGCCAGGGTGGCGCTCGGCTTGGGCTGACGGGTAGATAGAAGGATAGGCGCGGGCCACGGCACTGCTACCCCACTCCTATCACCGCGGGTCTTGACAGCAGGGAACCGGACGCGCTAGCGTAGTGGCAATGCCGAGTTGGCAGGTCGGAATTAGGGCGCGACCCGAAGGTGTGCGCCATCACGGGGAAAGGAGCATCGAGTGCGAAGTCAGTGGGCATGGATGCGATGGCGGGAGAAGATGCTGGCTGAGAATCCCAATTGGGACGATCAGATGACCCGCCGGAGCCTAGTCAAGCTCGCCTCTGTCGGTGCCGGAGGGATCGCGGCCGCGAGCTTGTGGGCGCGGGGTGCCCTTGCCCAAGATCCGACAGCCGAGCCTGACCCTGAGGCGGACCCCGAGGTTGAGGAGCCGACCCTTGAGCCGATCGAGGGAACCCCAGTCGGGTCGGCCGGAACGCTAACCGTCTACTCAGGGCGCAATGAGGCGTTTCTCGGCCCGCTGGTGCCGCGTCTCGAGGCGTTGACGGGAGTCGACCTCGAGGTACGTTACGGCGGCACCGCTGAACTGGCCGCTCAGATCCTGGAAGAGGGCGAGAATAGCCCGGCCGGTCTCTACATCGCCCAGGATGCCGGAGCACTCGGAGAGCTGGCTGAGGAGGGCCGGCTGCAGGAGTTGCCTGACGATATTCTGGAGCGGGTCGATCCGCGATTCCGATCGCCGGAGGGACTCTGGACTGGCCTCTCCGGGCGTGCCCGGGTTGCGGTTTACAATACCGATGAGCTGACGGAAGACGATATGCCCGATTCCGTGCTCGATTTCACCGACCCGAAGTGGGAAGGGAAGGTCGGTTGGGCTCCGGAGAACGGCTCGTTCCAGTCGTTCGTGACTGCCCTGCGCCTGTTAGAGGGCGATGACGCCGCTCGTGAATGGCTTGAAGGTATGCTCGCGAACGGTGTTGTGCCCTACGAGAGTAACGGGGCAATCACCCGAGCGGTTGCCGCGGGTGAGATCGAGGTTGGTCTGGTCAACCACTACTATCTCTATGAGGTTGAGGCGGAAGAGGGCGAACAGCCGATTGCGAACCACTTCTTCCCCGGCGGCGATCCCGGGTCGCTGGTCAACGTCGCCGGCGCCGGTATCGTGAAGGGGACCGAGCAGGAGGAGCAGGCGCTGGCGGTCATCCGGGCGCTGCTGGGTGAGGACGCGCAAGAATACTTCGCGACGGAGACCTTCGAGTATCCGCTGATCGAGGGAGTCGAGCCAATCCCGGATCTGAAGCCGCTCGCGGAGATTGACAGTCCTGAGATTGATCTCTCGGACTTGAGCGACCTCGAAGGCACGCTTCAACTGCTCGCCGAGGTCGGGGTCATCTAAAGCCGGCCAAAGACCCGGGTGGATACGTCCGCTCCTGAACGGAAAGGTCGCCTCTAAGTGCCGGCGGTCCCGCATATTGGACAGGCGAAGATCGTGCGAGAGACGGGGCCGGAGCCAGAGAGCCGGCCCCGTCTTCGGCGTGACCGTTTGACCTGGGGCCGTCCCCGACGACCGCCGGTGATTGTCTGGCTGCCGGCGCTGGTCATTTCTCTGGGAATGTTGGTTCCGCTCGTCTACCTGGTGATCCGGGCGATGGACGCGAGAACCGGGTTGTGGCCGATCCTGTTTCGGGTCCGCACCGCCGAGGTGATGGCCAACACGATCTTCCTGGCCGGTTCGGTCGCCGTCGGTAGCGCGAGCTTGGCGGTGCCGCTCGCGTGGCTGACGACACGAACGGATCTGCCCGGTCGCCGGGCCTGGTCAGTGGTGGTCGTGCTGCCGCTGGTCATACCGTCGTACGTCGGGGCGATGACCGTTGTCGCCGCGCTCGGTCCCAGAGGCATGCTCCAGGGGGCCTTGGAGCCGCTCGGTGTGCAGCGGCTGCCAGAGCTTTACGGGTTCTTCGGGGCGTGGCTGACCCTGACGTTGTTCACGTATCCCTATGTCTATCTTGGCACCCGTGCGGCGTTGCGCGGCATCGACCCCGCTATCGAAGAGGCGGCCCGCTCGCTCGGCATCGGCCCGTGGCAGACGTTTTTCACCTGTTTGTTGCCTCAGTTAAGACCGGCGGTCGTCGCCGGCGCGCTGCTCGCGGCGCTCTACGCGGTCAGCGACTTCGGCGTTGTGACACTGCTGCGGTTCGACGTCTTCACCCGGGTCATCTACGTGCAATACCGTTCGTCGTTCGACCGGTCACAGGCGGCGGCGATGGCTCTGCTGCTGGTGCTCCTGGCGCTGGTGGTCCTGGTAGCCGAATCCCGGGCGCGGGGTAGGGCAGCCTACTATCGAATCGGTGGCGGGGCGTCACGTCATCCCCGGTTGGTGCGGCTTGGCCGCTGGCGCTGGCTGGCCGGTGCCTATTGCCTGGTCGTTTTGGGTCTCGCGCTCGCCTTACCGGTTGGTGTGCTGACGTACTGGCTATTGCATGGTGTTTCCGGTGGTGAAGGGCTCGGTGGACTGGGTGCGGCGACGCTCCATTCGATTGGGATTAGCATCGTGGCTGCCGCCGCCGCGGTGCTCGCGGCGATGCCCGTGGCCTGGCTCGCGGTGCGCTATGCCGGTCGCATGGCCCGGATGCTGGAGCGCCTGACCTATCTCGGCTATGCCCTGCCTGGGATCGTGGTGGCGCTGGCCTTTGTCTTTCTTGGGGCCAACTACCTGACACCGCTGTATCAGACATTACCGTTACTGGTGCTGGCCTACGTGGTCCGCTTCCTACCGCAGGCCGTGGGATCGGCACGGGCGGCTTTGCTCCAGGTGAGCCCGCGACTCGAAGAGGCCTCGCGAAACTTGGGGCGCTCGACGTTCGGCACGGCCGCGCGCATCACGGTCCCACTATCGTGGCCGGGCATTGGCGCGGGAGCCGCACTGGTCTTTCTCACGGTGATGAAGGAGCTGCCGCTCACGCTATTGCTGCGTCCAACCGAGTGGGAGACTCTAGCGACCACGGTCTGGAACGCGTCCGGGGGCGGTGCCTATGGCAAGGCGGCGGCGCCGGCGCTCTTGCTCATCGTCGTCGCCGCGGTGCCGACGCTGCTCTTGGATGCGCGTTGGTCGCCGCCTCGTGGTGAGGGCTGAAGTGATGATTGCCCCGGCGGTAGAACGGCCAATTGAGCGAAGCCAGATCGCGGTGCCCGCTGCTTTACGCTGCACGGGAGTGAGCAAGCGGTTCGGGCAGGTGCCGGTAGTGAACAATCTGAACCTGAACGCCCAGCGTGGCGAGCTTGTCGCGCTGCTCGGTCCGAGTGGTTGTGGAAAAACGACCTCGCTGCGCCTGATTGCCGGATTCGAGGATTTGGACGCCGGTGTCATCGAGGTCGGGGGACAGGTGGTCGCGAGCCCCCGGTGGAGCCTGCCGCCCGAGCGCAGGCGAGTAGGGATGGTCTTTCAAGACTACGCACTCTTTCCTCACCTGACGGTTGGTCGGAATGTCGCCTTTGGCTTGCCGCGTGGCGGTGAGCGCAAACACCGCATCGAGGAAGCGCTCGACCTTGTCGGGTTGCGTGGCCTTGCGAATCGCATGCCCTACGAGCTTTCCGGCGGTCAACAACAGCGGGTGGCTCTCGCGCGGGCGCTCGCGCCTTCCCCGGAGATCGTGCTGTTAGACGAGCCATTTTCCAATCTGGACTCGGCGCTACGGTCGCGGGTGCGGGCGGAAGTTCGCCAGATTCTTCGCGACGCGGAGGCAACGGCGATCCTGGTGACGCATGACCAGGAGGAAGCGCTGAGCTTGAGTGATCGCATCGCCGTCATGGCCCGTGGAACGGTCGTCCAGCAGGCATCACCAGAGGAGCTCTATCACCGGCCCGTGTCACAAGAAGTCGCGGCGTTCGTGGGCGACGCGCAGTTCTTGCCCGGCGAGGGATCAGGGCGACGGGTCGCGACCGTGCTAGGCGATCTGCCGGGGACGCACGCCGCGGATGGGCCGGTATTCGTCATGTTGCGGCCGGAGAGCGTCCGGCTCGTGCCAGAGCAAGAGGGTGAGGGCGCCAACGGGACCGTGTTGATCCGGGAGTTTTATGGCCACGATCAGTTGGTACACGTGAGATTGGACGATGGGACGATGCTCCGGGCGCGTCTCGGGACCTACAGTGGTATCCGGCCGGGTGATCGGGTCTTGGCGGCGGTGCGGGGCGCGGTGTTGACCTTTCCGCGCCATGGCGAGGGAAGATGACGGTGAACCGGATCGTCTTTCTGCTGGACGTCGACAACACCCTGCTCGATAACGACGCGGCGAAGGCCGAACTGGACCGGCGGATCCGTGAGGCCGTGGGCGACGAGCGTGCCGAGCGGTTCTGGGGCGCCTACGAGGAAATCCGGGCTGAAACGACCGTCGTCAGCTATCCCTCCACCCTCGCCCGTTTCTGGCAGGAGACCGATCCGGCGGCCACCGTGGCGGAGAGGGCCGCACTTGCTGATATCGTGATGGAGTTTCCGTATGCCGATTTCCTCTACCCGGATGCCATGAACGTGATCGCGCATCTTCGCCGTCTGGGGCGCGTGGCGGTGCTCTCCGACGGCGATCCAGCGTACCAGCCGAGCAAGATCGCCCGGTCGGGGATCGACCAAGCCGTGGACGGATTTGTTTTGGTCTATGGGCATAAGGAGGAACATCTGGATGAGATCACCGCCGCCTTCCCCGCGGATCAGTATGTGCTGGTGGAGGATAAGCCCGACAATCTGGCCAAGGTGCGAGCGGCGCTCGGGGCGGTGCTCTTCACCGGTGTGCTAGTGCGCCAGGGCAAGTACGCGAAAGCGGCCGGGGCCGGGTCGCCGGGCGCCGAGATCGTCTTGGATCGTGTCGGTGACCTGTGTCGTCTCGATGCGCAGGCGTTCCTTAACCTGCCGGATGCCGGGTGATGGGCGGCCCCGCGGTCGTCGTGATCGTCAGCCACTCGGCGGGTGAGACCCGCGCTTGGGGTGCGCGCATCGGCCGCCTGGCCAGCGCGGGCGATGTGATCCTCCTGCATGGTGACCTGGGGGCCGGGAAGACCACGCTGACGCAAGGCATCGCGGAGGGGTTGGGGATCAAGGGCCCGGTCCAGAGCCCGACGTTCACGCTCGTTGCTGAATATGACGGGCGCGATGCCACCGGCAAGCTACTCAGGCTCTATCATCTTGACCTCTACCGGCTGACAAGCGTGGACGACCTCGAGACGTTTGGCTTCGACGAGTACCTCGCGCCGCCCGACGGCATAGCCGTGGTGGAGTGGCCCGAGCGTGCCGGTGGATTGATCGAAGCGCCGTATCTGTTGGTCAGGCTAGAGACGGGCGGCGTCGATCAGCGACGCCTCACCTTCGAAGCGGTGCCGGTCGACGGACACTACGCGGCATGGCTGGCAAGCCTGCAAGCGGACGCGCTCCAAATGTGAGGGTTCCGCGGCGTCTCACGAGCCTCTGCTACGATTCAGTGAGCGCGGCATCCCCGTCCGGTCTCGTGTTCGCTCACGGTGAGGAGATCAGCAATTGGGAGGATTCGCACTTGCGGCCGCGATGCTTCGCGACGGCCTGGAGGCCCTGATGGCGCCGGCAGGGTCCGGTGTGCTGTCATGGTTCTTGGCGGCGGTCTTTGCCCTCAGCGGCATCGTCAAGCTGCGACGGCCCGCGCTCGCGGCGATGGCCTTGGTTGACTTTCAGATCGTGCGGAGGCCCCTCCCGATTCTGGGCTGGCTCCTTGGCGCGGTGGAAGTGGCGCTGGCGGTCGGGCTGGCGCTCGTGCCGGCCGTCGCGGTCTTCGTCGCCGTTCCGTTGCTCTGGCTCTTTACCGGGTTGATTGCCCGGGGCCTGCGCGGTGGTGAGAAGTTTGCCTGCTTCTGTTTCGGCGAGAGTGATGGCGCGCTCTCACGGTGGACACTGGCGCGGACGGGAACGCTCGCGCTATTAGCCACCGTCTTAGCCCTCGGTGCGCCCCGACGCTGGCGTTGGGATACCGGCGAGCCATGGCTGGAGCTCGTGGCCGCCGCATCGCTCTTCGGCATGGTCGTCTTGATCCGGCAAGTACCACCCTTGCTCCGCTGGAACCGGGGAGTCTTTGATCCCGCGCCGGTGGCTGAAGCATGAGCGGCCTCGGCACGATCGCCCTGGTCCTAGCTGCCATCTGGATGGGACTACTGACGTTGGCCGTGGTCCTGACGATCCGCCAGGTGGCGATTCTCATGGTGCGGCTCGACCGGCTCGGAGAGGGAGTCGGCGCCATTGGATCGTTTTACGATCCCATGGCCGAGGGTCCTGAAATTGGCAGCCGTTTGCCGGACGAGGTGGCGCGTTCACTGCCGGAGCTGGGCAGCGGCACGACGCATCTGTTGCTCCTCTCCGCGACCTGTGGACCGTGCCGCGATATGGCCGAGGGGCTCGGGCGGGCCGGGATTCCGAAAGAGGGAAGGGTGCTCGCGCTCATCCCCGGGCGGCGTGAGCTCGCGGATGGGTTAGTCGCGATGCTGCCGGCAGGTGTCCGGCATGTTCGAGACCCACAAGCGACGGCCCTGGCCCGCGGCCTTTCGATTCAACGGGTGCCGTTTGCGCTTCGCGTGGAGTCCGGCACCGTGACGGCGAAAGCGCCCCCTTTGGATTCCACGGCTGATTTGATACAGTTCATCGAGAAGAGGGCGACGGACCCTGGTTTGGCGGCAGCGCGGGCGGATGGAGGACATGGGCATGGTGGCTGAAATGGGCAGCGGTCAGGGGCGGGAGGGCCTCACGGCGACACGCGTTGGCCGGCGCCGGTTTCTCACGCTCCTGGGCGGAGCGCTCTTCGGCGTGGCGACGCGAGCGGTCGCTCCGAAATCCAGCCTCGCCGCACCGACGCCACCGCTCTGCAATGGCGCGCCCGGCTGCGACTCGTGTGACTCCGGGGGACGATGCACCGAGTGCTACAACGGCCCGGCTTACACCTGTGGTGGAAATCAATGCTGGCTGGTGGCAACCACGGCCGACGCCAACGGGTGCCGCAAGTACTACCGCTGTTGTGACTGGTACCGGAGTGCCGAGAGCACCTGCATTTGCCGCTCCTATGCCTACACCTCGTGTACAGGGTCCTCGGGTGGTGATGGCATCCGGGTTCCTGGCGGCTCCTCTCCGTCCCCTGCACCTACGCCAAGCCCAGTTCCAGCACCGTCACCGCCTGCCCGGCGGAGTCGGGACGGGGCTAGCGGTTCGCCGCCGCCAACCGATGGTGGTAGTCGCTCGATTCGCCAGTAAGGCCTGAATCAGGATGAGGCCGCTCGGTCGCAAGCTCCTCGCGCTCGGGGTAGGCGGGGGAGCCGCCCTTGGCCTCCTGATTCGGCTGACTCCGAATGGTGAAGCGTGGCTCGTTGCCCTCCTCGCCGTTTCGGCGGCGCTCGTTGCGCTCGCGCAACAGACGCTGCCCTGAGGGCCGAACGCCGCGTTCGGCATCGTGCATGCCGCTCACCAGCGTAATCAAGCCGGGACGTCGTGGATCGCGAAGGCGGTCGTCTTTGCGCTGGCGGCGACGCTCGCGAGCGTGCTGGCAGGTTGGGTGCTTGGATTCGCCGGTGAGGCAATCTCGTTCAACGCCCGCGTCGCGGTCGCGAGCTTGCTGGCGGTCATCGCGATCGGTATTGGCGCCCTGGAGCTCGGCCCGAGGCCGCCGCGCCTCCTGCAATGGGACGGGGAGACCCCGCAGCGGTGGATGAACGCCGGCGCGCTCCGGTGGGCAAGCCTCAACGGCGCCGCGCTCGGCATTGGGGCGACGAGCCGGATCGGCTTCTGGCTGTGGTACGCGATCCCCTGTAGCGCGTTTCTCCTCGGCGATCCTCTGCTCGGAGCCTTGCTCTATGGCATCTATGGATGCGTCCGGGGATGGTCGGTCTGGGCGTTCCTGCTCTTGCCGCGCAGGCTCGGCATCGGCGGAGACGCCTTCGGGGTGTGGCTAGTCACCCACGGCGAGTGGTCCCGGCTCGTCGCGGCGACGCAACTCCTGGCGATGGGTATCGCGGTCGCGATTGCCATCGGGCTGTAGGGAAAGCGGCCCCCTCTGAACTCGGGGACCCAACCCCTTCTCCCGATTTCGGGAGAAGGGGTCGAGTGATCAGCTCACGATCAGGCTCTTTGCATCTGTTGTCTACAGGCCTTCGACCTGCTCGATGATGGGCTGTGCTTCCTCCTCGAGAACGGCGGCGACCTCTTCCAATGCCTCCTGTGCCTCGGTGAGGTTGATCGTGATCTCTTCGAGGCCGCGGCCAATGATCTGGTCACCATTCGGGATGAAGACCCGCGCGGCATCCTGTGGTTGGGTTATCGGCAGCTGCTCGACCGCGGTCTTGAAGTTCGGGTTCTCTTCAAAGAACGCCTGCATCTCCGGGCTCTCAACGGCCGACTTGCGGACCGGCATGTAGCCGGTGGCCTGCGACCAGAACGTCGTGATCTCCGGCGACGTGGCGAACGCGATGTACTTGAACGCTGCCTCTTGCTTCTCCGGCGGAGCACCGGCCATGATCGCGAGCCCCGCGCCACCGGTGCAGACGCCGAGCTCCTTCTCCTTCAACAGGAAGGCGGTCTTGAAATTGAAGGAGTCTCCCACCTGCTCTTTGACGCCGGCGAGGCTTCCGGTCGATGCCATCATCGAGGCCGTGAGGCCGCTGGCAAAGTCGGCTTCGATGTCGTCCGGCGTGCTGGCCCAGCCATCCGCGACCGACTGCCGGTAGTATTCGCCGGCGGCAACCGCTTCGGGCTCGGCAATGCGGATGGTGAAGTCCGGGTCCGAATAACGGCCACCGAAGGCCCAGGTCACGCCCTGGAACAGCCAGGCGATGTAGGAGCCGCTGCTCGGGTGGGCGAAGGCGGACCGCTGTTCGCTCTCGTTGACCAAAGACGGCGCCACCTCGGCGAACTCCGACCAGGTCTCAGGCGGGCCGTCAGTCAAGCCCGCCTCCTGGAACATGTCGTCGTTGTAGTAGAAGAGTGGGGTGGACCGTGCGAACGGTAGCCAGAACTGCTGACCCTCGCGGTTGCCCTCCACCAGGAGGGAATCGACGACATCGCTGGTCTTATATTCATTGGCGTCGATGAAGCCGTCCATCGGTGCCAGGGCCTTGCTGAGGTAGAACTTGAACCACCAGACGTCCGAGAGGAGTGCCAGATCAGGAATCTGTTGGGCGGCGAGTGCAGCGGTCAGCTTCTGCGCCGTTTCCTCGTAGTTGCCCTGAAACTCGTAGATCACGCGGACGTCTTGCTGCGATTCGTTGAATCGCTTGACGACTTCCTGCTCGGCTTCTCCCAAGTTGTCGGTATACGAGCCCCAATAGGTAACGTCGATGGTCGATCCGGTCTGCTTGATGACCGCCGGCGCCGCGAAGCTCGTGCTCCGCTTGCTGACCGCCGCGGCGGCGGCCGCACCGGCGGTCCCCTTGATCAGCGTCCGTCGATTTAGGTGTCGTCGCATGTCCATCTCCTCGTACGATACGTGGCGCAACGCCTGCGCCTTATCCAGCGGCCGGTTCGCCACACGGCGACCATGCTCGCGCTTGGACCGATGTTAGCCGGCTCGAGGCCGGGGACTCCTCATCCTTTGGTCGCTCCAGCCGTCATCCCCTCGATGATGAACCGTTGCGCCCAAAGATAGATGAGGAGCAAGGGGGCGATCACGAAGCATGTCGCTGCCATGACGACGCCCCAGTCGGTGTTGCCTTCCTGGTTGAAGAGATAAGTGAGGCCGACCGTCAGGGGCCGGTCATTGTCGTTTGTCGTCACGACCAGAGGCCAGAGGTAATCGTTCCACTTCGCGACCATCGAGATGAGACCGAAGGTGATCAGGACGGGCCGCGCCATGGGGATGACCATGTCCCAGAGGAGGCGCAGGTGACCGCAGCCGTCCACCTTGGCGGCGTCGAGCACTTCCCGGGGCAGGCCCATGAAGGCTTGACGAAGGAGGAACGTGCCGTAGGCCACGGAGGCGCCCGGCAAGATGATGCCCTGATAGGTATTGATCCAGTTCTGTCCGAAGAGATCGACCATGGTCCGCCCCAGGAAGACATAGTTAGGCAAGATCGTGACCTGATTAGGCACCATCAGCGCGGCGAGGACGAGGATGAAGACGAGGTTCTTCTTGGGGAAGCGGAGGAAGGCGAGCGCGTAGGCAGTGAGCGTCGCGTTGACGACCTCGAGCGTCATGCCGGCGAGCGTAATGATGGTGCTGTTGAGGTAAAAGCGGCCAAAGGGCGCCGCGGCCCAGGCTTCCGTGAAATTGACGTAGGACGCGCGAAGGTCGGCCAGGCTGGTCCATTGCAGCAGCTCGGGCCACCAGACGGTCGGGAGTGCCCGGATCTCCTGATTCGTCTTGAAGGCGCCGGTCACCATCCAGAAGAGGGGAGCGCCGATCACGAGGAGAATCAGGATCATGGCGCCGTACCCAGCCAAACGAGTGATCCGGAACTGGAGCGCTCGACTATCCATAGTGGACCTTCCGTTCCGAGTAACGGAGCTGGATGAGTGTTACGGCCAACATGATGATGAACAGAACCCATGACGCCGCGGCGGCACGGCCCGCGTTGAAGGCCACGAACCCCTGCTCGTAAACGTAGTAGATCAAGGTGTTGGTGGCGTCGACGGGACCGCCCTGGGTCATGACGGAGATGATGTCGAAGGCCTGAAAAGTCGTCAAGATCGAGGTCACCAGGAGGAAGAAGCTGATGGGAGAGAGCATCGGAAGCGTGACGTTGCGGAAGCGGCTGAATGGCCCGGCGCCATCGACCTTGGCCGCTTCGTAGAGATCACGCGGAATCGTCTGGAGCCCAGCGAGGTAGATGACCGTCGCGAAGCCAAGATTCTTCCAGACATAGACGATGATGATCGCGACCATAGACCAGGTCGTGTCACGCAGCCAGGTGGGAGAGGCGATATTGACAAAGCCGAGAAGCTTGGCCATCAGGCCGAAGCGAGGATCAAAGATATAGACCCAGATGATACTGATCGCGGCGCCGCTCAGCAGTGTCGGGGCGAAGACGACCGCCCGGGCGCCGTCGCGCCCACGTAGTGGCTGGTTGAGCAGCAGGGCAACGCCGAGTCCAAGGGCGAGCGAGCCGCCGACCGAGCCGACCGTGAAGACAAACGTGTTGCGCAAGACGAGCCGGAAGATATCGTCGCCGAGAAGATAGCGGTAGTTGGCGAGCCCCACGAAGGGCTTGGTGGCCGAGAGCAAATCCCAGCTCACCAGGCTCAGATAGCCGCTGTAGAGCATCGGCCAGTACGTGAAGATGCCGAAGAGAAGCAGATTGGGCGCGACGAAGAGGGTGAAGAGCAATACTTCCGAATGGACCACGCGCGACCAAAGTGAGCGGCGAGTAGGAGTGGAGCGAGCGACGCCCCGTCGCCCCGGGACCGAGAGTGACGACCCGCCGGCTATTTCCCCTCTTTCGCGTATCACGGGACCAGACGCGCCGCGCCGTTGCGTGATCTCATCATCCATGATCGCCAGCCAGTTTCGGTGAACGAGCTATTAAGATCGGCGTGCTGGTCACGGCATCGCGACCACTCACGTCCATTTAACATTCTCACAATCCATAATACTACCAGTCTTAGATGGAGCGGCTCAGGGGTATCCCCGAGGAATTTGATGACGATGCGCTCGCCCGCCGAGGTCAAGTGGCTCCTCGCGTTGGATACCTCGACGGACCGGGCAAGCGCAGCCCTGACCGATGGACGGCGAGTGGCGGAGCTGAGCTGGGATGCGCGGAGAAACCAGACGGCAACCCTCCTCTCCGCGGTAGATCAATTGATGACACTCGAGGGCGTCGGGCTGGGGGAGGTATCGGCGATCGCGGTGGCGACAGGGCCGGGGGCATTCACCAGCTTGCGGGTCGGACTGAGCACGGCGAAAGGGTTAGCCTTCGCCCGGGGCCTGCCACTCATTGGCGTTCCCACCCTTGATGGCGCGGCGAGACCATTCGCGGAAACGGGCCTTGAGACGATCGCGGTCATCGCCGCGGGTCGTGGCCGTCTCGCCTGGGCGAGGTATGGGCCGCGTGAGGGAGGCTGGAGCCAGCTCGTGGCGCCTCGCAATGGAGACATAACCGTGATGGCTGCCGAGATCGAGCGACACGGCCGGCGACCATATATTACCGGCGAGCTCAACGAGGAGCAGGCGGTCAGCATCCGGAGGGTTGGTGGGATCGTGCCCCCGGTGATGCTCCGAGAACGACGAGTGGCTGGACTGGTGACTATTGCCTGGGAGCGGTTCAGCCGGGGGGAGTTCGACGATGCCGTGAGCCTCGTGCCGATGTATCTCCATGCCGCGTCCGCGGCGAGCGATCCTATCTGATCCCGGACGATTTGTTGGTAGCAGGCAGGGCATGCTAACGTGCTCCCGGTACGGTCCAAAATGTGCGATGGTGCCCCGGCGCGAGTAACGATATTGGTGGTTTGACCTATCTGGAAAGCAGAGTCACGGGTGTACCGGATCGAGCCAATGACGACAGCGGACGTGCCCGAGGTGAGCCGCGTTGAGGCGCGGTGCTTCACGAATCCCTGGCCCCCCTCGGCATACCGGCGGGAGCTCAGGCTTCCTGATCAGAACGTCTACCTCGTCGCGCGGCAGATCCCGAGCGGGGCGGAGCCGAGCGAGCGAGGTCCGGACACTAGCCCAAACGGGAAAGGCCGCTCACGATTATCGCTCTTGCCGTTCTCCCGGAAGACGGAGCCAGAGAGCCGGATCGTCGGGTTCGCGGGCATGTGGATCGTTTGTGACGAGGCACACATCACGACGATTGGCGTCGCTCCCGAGTACCGCGGTCAGGGGTTGGGGGAGTGGCTCCTTGTTCATCTCATCGATGAGGCCATCACTCGCCAGGCGCGGTGGCTGACCCTGGAAGTACGCGTCTCGAATGAGCCGGCCCAGGCGCTCTATCGGAAATACGGGTTCTCGGTGCAGGGGACCCGCAAGCGATACTACAGCGATGACAACGAAGACGCGTATATCATGTGGTCGCCGTCGCTGCGAGAGCAGGAGTACGTGGACCGGTTCCACGCGTTGCGGCAGGAGATCGCCGCCCGCTTCGTGCCGTGGCCTGTCGAGCACGCCCCCCTCCACGCCTCGTTGCCGAGCAGCGGCACCTAACGCCATGACCGGATGAACATTCTCGGTATCGAGACATCGTGTGATGAGACGGCAGCGGCGGTTGTCGCTGACGGACGCCGCGTGCGCTCCAACGTGATCGCGTCCCAAATCGAGCTGCATCGCGCCCATGGTGGCGTCGTGCCCGAGCTGGCGGCGCGCGGCCATGTGACCGCGATCCTGCCGGTAATCGAGCGCGCGCTGGACGATGCCGGCGCGAGCGAGAAGGACGTCGAGGTCATCGCCGTTACCGCCGGCCCCGGATTGGCCGGCGCGCTCCTGGTGGGAATGAACGTCGCCAAGGCTCTGGCGTACGCCTGGGGGAAGCCGCTCGTGCCGGTCAACCACCTTGAAGCCCACGTCTACGCCAACTGGCTGACGTTTCCTGATGATCAGGCGGTTCTGCCGCCGCCGGAACTGCCGGCGGTGTGCCTGCTCGTCTCCGGCGGCCACACCGAGCTGATTCTGGTCGAGGATCACGGGCGATATCGCCACCTGGGGCGGACCCTGGACGACGCCGCGGGCGAGGCGTTCGATAAGGGGGCGCGGTTGCTCGGATTGGGCTATCCCGGCGGCCCAGCGATCCAGGAGGCGGCGAGGGACGGCGACCCCAGGAGGCATGATCTGCCCCGTGCTTGGCTCGGCGAGAGCGACGACTTCAGCTTCTCGGGTTTGAAGACGGCGTTGCTACGGCTCGTGGATCCCTACCGGTTGCCGGCGCCAGATCCGCGGCGGTCGCCGAGCACTCCGTTTGCCGAGCATCGGCCCCCCTCATTCCGCGACGATCTGCCGCGCGTGGACCTCGCGGCCGCGTTCCAGGAGGCGGTCGTCGAGGTGCTGGCGGTGAAGACGGCGGGCGCCGTCCGACGCGAAGGGGCGCGAAGCGTCCTGCTGGCAGGCGGCGTCGCGGCGAACCGCGCGTTGCGCGAACGCGTGATGCGAGAGGTCGAGTGTGTTGCCCCCGAGGTTCCAGTCCGGGTACCCCGGCTGGAGCTTTGTACGGACAACGCGGCAATGATCGCTGGGGCGGCGTACTATGCGTTGCGCCGGGGAGAGCAGGCGGGTTGGGAGGCGGATATCGCACCGCGCCTGCCGCTCGTATCCACGAGCTAAGCGTTGTCGATGAG
Source organism: Thermomicrobiales bacterium (assembly GCA_035936495.1). GTDB lineage: Bacteria > Chloroflexota > Chloroflexia > Thermomicrobiales > UBA6265 > DASYWB01. The sequence goes on along the minus strand of DASYWB010000112.1, from coordinate 15,647 downwards.
GAGGTGATCGTGGTTCCTGATGGCGCGCGAGATTTGGCGATTTCGACGGCTCGGGAGGCCGGGGCGATTCTCCGCGGACGCTTAGGCCACATCCGCGACGTTCAATTCAAGGGAACCATCGATCTTGTGACGGACGTAGACCGGGCATCCGAGGCGGTGATCGCGGGACGCATCCGCGGCGCCTTTCCGGACCATCGCTTCATCGGGGAAGAGGGAGCGCGGGGGGCTGGCCCGAACAGCACCTCGCCCTACGGTTGGGTGGTCGACCCGCTGGATGGGACGACAAATTACGCGCATGGATATCCCCATTTCGCGGTCTCGATTGGGTTGGAGCGTGGAGGCGTCCCGATCCTTGGCGTCGTCTACGACCCGATGCGGGATGAGCTGTTCGTCGGGGAGCACGGCTGTGGAGCGACGCTCAACGGGGCGCCGATTGCAGTAAGCGGGCAAGCCGACCTCTTGCAGTCGCTGCTGGCGACGGGATTTCCCTATGACCCATATCGACGGGCGGAAGCGGAGACGCTGTGGAGCGGATTCTTGTTCGAGACGCAGGGCGTGCGGCGGGATGGTTCGGCAGCGCTCAATCTCTGCTGGGTAGCCGCGGGCCGATTGGACGGATTCTACGAACGACCATTGCAGCCATGGGATATGGCCGCCGGGGCGGTGATGATCACCGAAGCGGGTGGCAGGATCAGCCAGTTCGATGGGGCGCCGTTTCAGCCGTACGAGTTGGAGATGGTCGCCTCGAATGGCGTGTTGCACGAGCGGCTGTTGGAGGTCATCGCGCGGCGCCAATCAGCGGGCCAATAGCGATGTGCTAGGATGCGAATTCGGGGAGGGCAAATGAGCCGCTGCCGCGACCACGGGGTCGCTGGCGGGCGGCCAGGATGGAGGGTGCATCGATGAAGCTGATCATCGCCATCGTGCAGGATGAGGATACTGACGCTCTGACGAAGGCGCTCGTGAGCGCTGGACACCGGTTCACGAAGATCAGCACGACGGGGTCATTTCTGCGAACCGGCAACTCGAGCTTGATGATTGGGGTCGAGGATAAGGTCGTGCCGGCGGTGATGGGCATCCTGCGGCGTGTCTGCCGGCGGCGGACGCAGATCGCGGTGCCCTATTCCCCAGCATTGGAGCCGGGCCTGCTCTATATGCCCGAGAACTTCGAGGTCGAAGTCGGCGGCGCGGTCGTCTTCGTGGCGAACGTGGCGCGGTTTGAGCGGTTGTAGCCGTCGGAAGTCGGAAGACAGAAGACGAAAGAAAGACGGTAGATCACTTTGCCGGCGAAGCTACACTCTCCGGGACGTCCGACTTCCGACTTCCGACTACAACGGAAGAACGCGTGAATCAGTGGGCGGAGCGGGTCGAGTGGGATGGCATCGTCGAGATGGCGAAGGAGTTGGTCGCCATTCCGAGTCCGAGCGGCGAAGAGCTGGCGGTGATGGAGTTCGTCATCGGCTGGTGCGCGGCACGGGGCATCGAGCACCAGGTGCTGGCGAAGGATCCGGCGCGGCCGAATGTCGTCATCTCGATTGGCGATCCGGTGGCAGGACCGACGATTGTCATGAACGGGCACCTCGATACCGTCCCCGTGTCTGACGCCGGCGCCTGGGCAAGCGGGCCGTTCGAGCCACGGCTATCCGAAGATGGCAAGCACCTCTTTGGCCGGGGCAGTGGCGACATGAAGGCCTCGACCGGGGTGATGATCTACCTGATGGGCCTGTTGAAGGATGCGCCGCTGAAGGGCTGCTTGCAGGCGCACGTCGTCTCGGACGAGGAGCTGAGCGGGCGGTTTGGCACGCTTCACCTCCTGGAAGAGATCGAAGCCGGGCGCTTGACGCGCCCCGACTATTGCCTGATCGGCGAGAAGAGCGACCTCAAGGTCCGCAACGCCGAGCGCGGCATCCTGGGCCTGGAGGTGACGTTCCTCGGCCGGGCATCGCACACCGCCGCCGCCCGGGCGACCGGGATCAACGCGATTGCCAAGGCGGCCAAGGGTGTACTGGCGCTGGAGCAGGACTTGGACCGCTTCCACCCCTCCGTCGGCAAACCGGTGATCAGCGTCAACACGATCCAGGCTGGCGTCGCCCACAACGTCGTGCCGGGGGAATGCATGATCTCCATTGACCGGCGCCTCGTCCCCGGCGAGACGAAGGAGAGCGCCGTCGCCGAGGTCCGCGCCGTTCTGGACGGCGTCGCGGCCGAGGACCCCGATTTCCGCTACGAGCTCACGGTCGATCCGCACGGCGACTTCATCGAGGCCAATATCACGGACGAGAGCTCACCACTCGTCGCGGCGCTCCAACAGAGTGTCCGTACCGTCATGGGCCAGGAGCCCGAATGGTTCGTCGCCTGGGCCGGCGCGACCGACGGCCGCTTCTACCGCCAGGCCGGTATCGACACCGTTGGCTTCGGACCCGGCGGCGAACGCGCCCACGGTGCCAACGAATGCGTCTATATCGACGACCTGGTAGTTCAGGCCCGCGTCTACGCGGAGACGATCACGCGGCTGCTTGGGGCGGCGTAACGGCGACGAGCGACGCGATGCGCCCCGAGACGCGGAAGGATCAGGCACTATGGCAACCATCTTCTCGCCTCGCCTCGACGAGGCCTTCGCCTTCGCAAGCCGACTCCACGCCGGCCAGGTTCGCAAGGGCTCGACCATCCCCTATCTTTCGCACCTCTTGGCAGTGACGGCGATCGTGATGGAATCCGGGGGCGGGGAGGACGAGGCAATTGCCGCCTTGCTGCACGATGCGATCGAGGATCAGGGCGGTGCCGCGGCCCGCGCTGAGATTCGCCGCCGCTTTGGCGAGGACGTCGTTGCCATCATCGACGGCTGTACCGACGCTGAAACAGTGCCGAAACCCCCGTGGCGGCAGCGCAAGGAAGCCTACGTTGCGCACCTCGGCGACGCCTCCCCATCGGTTCGCCTCGTCTCCGCCGCTGACAAACTGCACAACGCGCGGTCGATCCTGGTCGATTACCGCCAGCTCAGCGAAGCGCTTTGGGATCGTTTCCGGGGCGGGCGTGACGGCACGCTGTGGTACTACCGGGCGCTGGTCGATGCCTTTCGGGCGGTGGAGTCCACCCCCTTGGTCGAGGAGCTAGAGCGAACGGTGAGCGAGCTGGAGCGGTTGGCCGCCGCTCATCCGGATACCGTCTCCGCTTGACTGAACTATGCGAGTGATGAGTACGACGGAGAACATCAGAAGTAATACGGACTCCGGCCAAGTCTAGACGGTTCATACGACGTCCTCGGTCCGCCAGCGGACGTGAGGGTGGACGGTAACCCGCGCCGGATGGGCGCGCAAGGTCTGGCATCGATCGACGAGGATGGTCTCCAGCTCACCCAGGTCGGCGATGGCCCTGGTTGACAATCGATTCGTCGAGCAGCGGCCACAGCCGTTCTGCCAGTTGCAACTCGGGCGTGGAGGGGGCAGGGGCGCCAGGTGGACGCCCTCCGGGACGACCAGCCGGGGACTCAGGTGACGACCTGCTTGGTCGAGCACTAGCACCACCTGGCGGTCCGGCCCGATCCCCTCGTCGGTGGCGAAGGTGACCAGCGCCAACTCGAACGCGGTGGAAGGTCGACGTCTTCAGCAGGTCGCGTCTCCCCGGTCCGCTATGATGCCGTGTCGCTGCCCTGGCCGGTCAAGCAGAGGAGGGAGTCGCCGTGCGCCACGCCTTGATCCCCCTGCCTATCGTCATAGTGCTGCTCGGGATGCTCACCGGTGGTTGGCATGCGGACAGTACCGGCTAGGATGGGTCGCCGCCGGCCACGACACCGGTCAGCGGGACACCTGCCGTTGCGGTCCTGGAGACGCGGGTGGCGGCGCTGGAAACCCGGACCACGGCTCAGGAAACGCAGGTCGCTGCCCTCCTACAGGCGGTTCCGGAGTTGACATTGCGGGTCCACGCGCTTGAGCAGCAACGCGGGGAGCTCGCGGCGGTGGTGGAGAGATCTGCGGAGCTGATGCTTCGGCTCGCCGCCGTTGAGGAGCGTCTGGCTGCCGCGGAGGGCCTCGTTCTGCGGGGGGATGCAGCGGTCCCGACGGGCACGCCGATTGGGGTCAGCTGCGAGTAACCGGAGCCATTCAGTTACTCCGGCCCTGGGGAGGGAGCAATCTGTCGGTTCTGGATCGCTTCGAGCAGACGGACAAGCGTTGCATCGCTCAGGCGCGACGGCAACGTCGACATGGTGGAACCATCCAACATCACCCAGTACACCGCCTGCGACGCAATCGCTTCGGTTACGGCATCTTGGAATGGCTCGTACCTCTCCCGAGAGATGATAAAGACGGCCCTTGGCTGACCGAGAGGCTCAATGCTTAGGATGATGTCGTCGGATGGATAGTCTTCCCCCAGTGGGTGAGGGTCGATCCACTGCACGCGGAAAGACACCGGGGCTTCGTGCGCAACGTCCTCAGGTCTCGGCATGGTGCCCCTAACAAGCTGGTCCTCGTCGCAGCCGTCGCCGTGGGCATGGACGAGGGGAACACGGCCTCCCGGAGGGGACGCATGGTGAAGCGCAGGAAGAAGGTAAGGATTAACCGCATCGGCTCATCCTCTCGTTGCTGGATCATCCCAGGGGGAACGCCAATGCTCGCGAGGTGGCCGCCTCTGGCCAACCTCCCCCGATTCTCCATGAGGCTGCATGTGGTGCCAATAGGCTCATTGCCTGCCGACCGGCTCACCCATTCGTACCGATCCCAGCTAGTACCCTGGCCAGTTCGGCCCGCGTGGCGATTGACAACCATTCGAGACGTGGGTAGCATCCGCGACGCTCGGACAAGCCGGGTTCGCCGATCGCAGGCTAGCGAGCGGATCGCCGTCAGGGCCGCGGGGACGCCGGTAGCCTCCTTTGCTGAAGCCTTTGGGACACCAGCGCCGTAGCGGCGGAGCCGAAGCCAAGGAGCCGCCGGTTCTTCAAGGTCCGGCAGCTCCGCGCGCGAATGGGTGATCGGTTTTGACGGCGCCTCAGAGCCGCTGAGATACCCAGGTACTCCGGCCCGGTGGTGGGAGCAATCCGTCGGTTCGTAATCGCTTCGAGGAGACGGTCAAAGGAGGGCCAACTCATGGCCGAGACCCATCGATTGGAGCAGCCCGTCCTCAACATCGTCGGCGAGCGCGTTGCTCTCGGGCCGCTGCGGCGCGACCTGCTGCCGCTCTATCTGCGCTGGATCAATGACCTCGCCGCCGCCCACTGGCTCGGGTTGGAGCCACGGCCAATGACGGTCGAGGCCCGAACGGCGTGGTACGATCGTGCCGCAACCGGTGAGGACCTCGTCTTCACCATCTACGCACGGGAAGAGTGGCGACCGATCGGGACCTGCGCCCTGAAATCGGTGGACCACCGTCACGGCACCGCCGGGATCGGCGTGCATATCGGCGACGTGGAGGACCGTGGCAAAGGGTACGGAACGGAGGCCGTACGCCTGCTGCTCGACGTGGCGTTCACCGCGCTCGGGCTGCACAACGTGATGCTGTCGGTTGACGCGTCGAACCTCGCCGGGGTGCGCGCCTACACGAGGGCGGGGTTCAACGAGATCGGCCGCCGCCGGCAGGCCATCCGCGGGGCGGCTGGGCGGTCGGATGAGATCTATATGGACTGCCTGACAAGCGAGTTCGTGAGCCCGGTGCTCGGACGCGTCTTCGCTTCCGACGGACCGCGACCCTGAGCGGGGTGGGGCGTCGCGACGGCCTGCACCCAGCACACGGGTTTGCGGATACACCCTTGGTGAGCATCAGGCTGGCCGCCGTGTCGCGGGTGCGGTGGAAGGTGCGGCGGGCGGGGCCACGGACCACCGGTGGCTGGTCCGGGTCTTGCAACAGCCAGTGCTGGAGGATCAGATCCGCCGCTCTACCGGCGTCGGCGGGCCGGATCGCTTGGCACGCCGGGCATCCGCACGAGCGAAAGGGAACCCCGTTGACATCACCGTCTGCCCACCGCCTGGTGGAGACCCAACTGCCGACCCGGTACGGGACTTTCCGCCTTGCCGGGTACCGATCGTCCGACGGCCAGGATCAGTTGGCGCTCGCCTTAGGGCAGGTCGATCGTGGCGGACCGGTCCTGGCCCGGCTGCACTCCGAATGCATGACCGGCGACGTCTTCGGCTCGTGTCGCTGCGACTGCGGCGAGCAACTGGCGTCCGCGATGCTGCGCATCCAGGAGCAGGGCCGAGGCGTCTTGCTTTATCTGCGCCAGGAGGGCCGGGGCATTGGCCTGATCAACAAGCTGCGCGCCTATGCGCTGCAGGACCAGGGCCTCGACACGGTTGAGGCCAACCGTGCCCTCGGTCTCCCAGAAGATGTCCGTGACTACGGTTACGCCGCCGCGATCCTCCGCGACCTCGGCGTACATCAGGTGCGTCTGCTCACGAATAACCCGGCCAAAATCGCCGGTCTCGAGGAGCACGGGATCGAGGTCGTCGAGCGCCTGCCCCTACCCGTCCGCCCTAATCCCGATAACCTCCAGTACCTTCGCACGAAAGAGGAGCGGATGGGGCACCTGTTGTCCCTCGGCCAGGTCACTGGCGATCTCCGTGGCTGACTGGGAACGACGGGCCGTGGGCGGCTACTCTCGGCCAGGCTCCCAATCAGAGAGCCTCATCACCCGCAACCCACATCTCCTGGTACGCGGCCAGGCATCGCCGCGCACACGCGTCCCACGTAAACCGCTCCACCACCGACTCGCGGGCACGGCGGCCCATCTGTTGAGCCAGCACCGGGTTGCGTAGCATCTCGTCCAGGCGCTCGCGCAACTCCTCGACGTTGCCCGGCTCGACCAGAAACCCCGTCACGCCGTCCTCGACGATCTCCGGCAGTCCACCCAATCGGCTGCAGATCACAGGAGTTCCGCTCGCCATCGCCTCGATGACCACCAGTCCCAACAGCTCAGAGACACGAATATCCCGCCCGTAGCATGTCCGCTCCACGGACGGCAGGACGAAGACGGCTGCCTGTCGGTACAGTGCCGGCAAGTTGTCATCTGAGACCGGCCCGAGGAACGTCACGTCGCGCCCGGTTGCTAGCCGGCGAAGCAGGGCAGGATACTCGCTCTCCGGCGGCAATGGATCGTGACCGGCCGAGCCAGCCACGAGGAGCCGGGCATTGAGGGGGAGCGCGTCGATCAGGCGATCGACGCCTTTGTGCGGGGTCAGGCGCCCCACGAATAGCACACCCTCGCGGCGACCGGCGGGATCTGGCTTGTACCGATTGGGATCGGCTCCCCCATAGATGACCCGGCTACGCCCGGGAGGAGCGTGCAGCTCACGTGCTGAGTATGCCGAGACCATCAGGAAACGATCGAACAGACGCGGCAACACGCCGAACCAATCCCCGCCCTGCAGTCCATGATCAGTCACCGCCAGTCGCTTCTGGAGCGCACGCCCACCAAGTGCCGCTAGGCGACTCGGTGTGCTCCGCATATGATGTGTGTGGACGATATCCGCGTGACGAAGAACGGCTAGCAACCCGGGGGCGACGGGATGCGCCGGGTGCCCGTGGAGGAGTACTCGGTAGCGCAGGGTCTGGATCGTCAGCCCGCTCGCCTCGCGTTCCACGCGGGACTCGGGTCCGAACGTCACCAACTGGCAGGCCACGTGGCGCGCCAGGGCACGCGAGAGTTCGAGCGGAAAGCGCTCGCCGCCGCCCAATAACCCGGATATCCCGAACGGCGTGGGAGCGACGTGAATGACCCGCATCCTAAAAATTGCCTTGCTCACCCTCGGCGATCCGGGCCGGCTGACCGGCGGCTACCTCTACCACCGGCGCATCGCCGACCTTGCCCCGCACCATGGCGCTCACATCACCTTCGTCTCATTTCCCGAATCCCTGTTCCCGCTCCCAGCGCTCGCCGCGCCCCGCGTGCTTCGCGAAGCGATGGCGGCTGACGCCGGCGCATTCATCCTCGACAGTATCGCGGCCGCATACGTCGGACCTTGGACCCTGGTGCGTTCGCCTGCCGTCCCGCTGATCGGGATGCTACACCAGCCCCCTGGAGGCATTGACCACGGTCCGATCCGCGCCGCGGTGCAAGCGTCCCTGGATCAGCTGGCCTACCGGCGCGCCCGCCTCCTCATGGTCGCCAGCGATGCGCTCGCCGACCAATTGGTGCGGGATGGTACACCACGGGAACGGCTGCGCGTCGTGCCGCCAGGCCGCGACGTCGCCCCCGCCCCTGGCCCATGGCCGGGTGACCTCCGGTGTGGCCGTCAAGCGGCCTTCCTCTGTGTCGGCAACTGGGTTGAGCGGAAGGGGATCCACGACCTGCTCGACGCCTTCTCCCGCCTCCCCCCCGATATGGCAACCTTGCATCTCGTCGGCGACGACCGCGCCGATCCACCCTACGCCGCCCGGCTGCGACGGCGGCTGGCCCAGCCTGATCTCAGCGGACGTGTCGTCGTCCATGGACCGGTCTCGATCGGGGCCGTCGCCGCTCTCTATGCCGCGGCAGACTCCTTCGTCCTGCCGAGCCTGAAGGAGCCGTACGGCACGGTCTACGGTGAGGCGATGGCGGCGGGCCTGCCTGTCGTCGGTTGGTGCGCCGGGAACTTGCCATATCTCGCCGAGGATGGCCAGGAAGGGTTTGTCTTGCCGCCCGGTGATATTCAGGCCTTGGCAGGCTCCCTGGCGCTCCTCGCCGAGGATGAGCATCTACGACACCGCCTAGGCGAAGCAGCACGCGTCCGCGCTCTCGCCCGGCCCACCTGGGAGCAGACAGCGGCCCTCTTCTTCGCCGCGGTCCGGGAAGCCCTGACGGAGTGACCACCCTTCATCCCCGGTCGTCGGCAAGGCCGCCAAATACGGTCATAGGGAGTGGCAGAGGGACTCAGCGGCGCGCCAGGAGCAGCATCATCGGCGAATCGGAGGTGAACGGCTCGTGCTCGTACCCGCCGTAGAGCGCCTCGACCGTCAATCCAGCGCGTTCCAGCAGATGCTCCGCCTCAAAACGATAGATGTAACGATAGGGCCACTCAACGAACCGCTTCGTCACGCTGCCGTCGGCCGCGACGATCTCGTAGACGGAACGGATGACGCGGATTTGGTTCGCAAGGTCGGTACTGACCGCCGTCTCCGTGCGCAGCACCGTCACGCCCTGTTCGGGTACATCCTGGGCGAGATCCTGGCGGAGGCTGCCCGGCGGTTCGAGCAACCATGCAGGGCGCGGATGATGCAGGTCGAGAGCGAGCAGGCCGCCCGGTTGGAGGTGGCTGGCGATCGTCCGGAGCGCCTGGAGCTGCTCGGCCGGGGTGAGCAGATACGCGAAACTCTTGGCGGCGATAATCGCCAGTCCGAACGTCTCGCCAAGAGCGAAGGAACGCATGTCGGCCTCAATCAGGGTGGCACGATCCATCACTTCCGGTCCTGCCGCCTGCAGCTTCTCGCGAGCCAATGCCAGCATCGCCGGGGAGGCGTCGAGGCCAGTCAGGCGATGACCGGACCTAGCAAGGGGCAACAGCACACGCCCGCTGCCGCTCGCTACTTCCAGCACCGGTCCTCTCTGCTCGCCGGCAAGGCTAAGGTAATAGGGTACGTCCGCGTCGAACGGGAACACGTCGTACAGGCGGGCGAGATCAGCCGCGAGCCATGGGTGCGGCACTCGCCTCCCAGCCCCGGACGGCGCTCCCCACTCGGCTGAGCACGTGGCGTGCATTGGCATTACTCCAGACATCGATGCCGCAACGACGGGCAAAAACGGTATCGTCCGTGCGATAGCCCTGCAAGGGACGTGCCGGTTGTCGTCGGACCCGCGTCGGGCGACCGTGTCAGCGGGCGGTGAAGGAGGATCTCTTGGCGCTAAGGACGGTGACCCGTGCCGAGTGGAACGCCGCACTCTACCCTGCCCGTCTCGCGGCCTTCGGTGAGACATTCGTGGGCCAAGAGAGCTTCATGCCCACCGCGGAGATACTCGCCCTGGCGAGCGCCGCCAACATCGGCGCCGCTTCGCGGGTCGCGGATCTGTGCTGCGGTACAGCCGGTCCAGCCCTCTTCCTCGCGGAGACCTTGGGCTGCCAGATCGTGGGCGTCGACCGCTTGCCGGAAGTGATCCATGTGGCCCGGTCCGAGGCGAACCGGCGGAATCTTGCCGACCACGCATCCTTCGTCGTGGGCGACGCCGCGCGGCCACCGTTCGCAACGGAACTCGATGCGGTGCTCCTACTCGAGACGATGCTTTCCATCCCCGACAAAGCGGATCTGCTCGCTGCCGTGGCAGGGATCCTCGGATCTCGCGGCCGGTTCGCCCTCACACTGGAGGCAGGTCAGCCGATGAGCGGTGAGGAGGTTGGCGACATCTTCGGCGAAGAGCCGGTCTGGCTGATCCCCGAGGCTGACTTCCTGGCACTCCTCGCCACCTCTGGCTTTAGCACGCACTCGCTGAAGGACCGCACCCCAGTGCACGCCGAGGTCGCCCGCCGCCTCGTCACGGCACTTCAGAGAGAACGGAGCAGCATCGCCGCCGATATAGGGGAAGCGGCATGGCGCCAAGCGCTGAGCGCCCACGCGACGTGGGCCGGATGGCTCTCGACGAGCCGCGTTCGCAAGCTCGCAATCGTCGCCGAGCGGATCTGAAATTGGATGATCCACGTGGGCGCAGCTAGGAGCCTAGAACGTCCTCGCGTGCCGCGTAGGCCTGGGGCGACTCCCAGACGCGGACCACGAGCGACATGAGGCCGTGGCCGCGGAGACTCGGCGCCAATGCCTCCCAGCAGTAGCCGGCCACGGCCTCGGCCGTCGTGTTCACTCCCTCGAGCCCCGGCACCTCGGCGAGATCCCGGTAGTGCAGCGTGGCAGCGAGAGCGTCGACGTCGGCCCGGAGCTGTGCCAGGTCGTAGAGGGTGGAGTCGTCTCGCAGGTACTCCCCGCGCAGCATGACCTCAAGCCGATAGGTGTGGCCGTGCGTGCGCGTGGCCGGCCCGAAATCACCGATGAGCCGGTGCGCCGCCTCGAATTGTGCTACCACCCCAATTTCGTACACCTTGCCCCCAGCTTTCAGCACCGGTCCTCAGTGCTCCTTCCACATACGATCCGAACGACGATCAATGATCCTCGAGTCCTCCACCGTGGTAGGTCAGGACGGTCTGCACCGTTTCCGCTGGGCGCTCATCGATGAGCCGGAAGGCGTCCGGCGCCTCATGGAAGGGCACCCGGCGCGTGATGAGGTCCGCGAGGTGCAGCTGCGGCAGGAGTTCAGTCACGAGTTCCTGACGCCGCACGTGATCCCAGCGGGGAGCCAGCGCGGGGTTGATTCGCCCCACCTGAGACGAACGGAGCCGGACCCGGCCGCGATGGAAGTGCCCTCCGAGCACGAGCGGCACCGGCTTGGTTCCGTACCACGACACGCCGACGACGGTCCCCTCGGTGGCGACCACGTCCAACGCGGCTTGGAGAGCCGCCGGATTCCCACTCGCCTCGATCGCGACATCGGCACCGCGCCCCCTCGTCAACGCTCGGACGCGATCGACGAGATCTTCACCGGGCGCGGTGGCCTCGTCCGCGCCGATCCGTCGCGCCAACGCCCGCCGTGCGGAAAGGGGGTCAACCGCCATCACGTATCCCGCGCCCGCTCGCCTCAGCAACTGGCATATCAGAAGCCCAACGGTTCCCTGGCCGAAGACGACCACGGTTTCCCCCAGCCGCAACGGCATATCGAGGAGCACGTTGACAGCCGTCTCCAGATTGGCGGTGAAGACGCCGAGGAGCGGGTCGAGGTCGGGAGGCAGGCGAACTGCCATGGGCGCGGGGACGACGTAGGCGGTCTGGTGCGGGTAGAGAGCGAAGACGAGATCGCCCTCGGTGCACGACTCAACGCCGGCACCGACGTCGAGGACGCGACCGACGGACGCGTAGCCATACTTGATCGGAAACGCGAAGCTGCCGGCCAGTGTGGGCAAATCGAGCGGCAGGTCATGCGGAACCTCGCCGCGATAGGCGAGCAACTCGGTCCCCTGGCTGATGGCCGACGCAATCGTGCGGACCCGGGCCTCGCCCGGGCCTGGGGGCTGGACGACTTCTCGCCGGAACTCCACCGTACGCGGGGCGGTGAGCCAGAGTGCCGTCGCCTCGATCGGCGCCCGCTCAGTTGCCATCGCCGGCCTCCGGGTAGACCACCCGTCCCTGGATGATCAGATCCTCGCCGTATGGCGTCGCCCGCGCCTGATCCAGTCGCAGCGCCCGGCCGAGATCGATGATCCCCAGGTCGCCGACCGCGTCGATCCCAGTGCCCAGGATCAGCGGAGCCGTGCAGATCGCGAGGCGATCGACCAAACGATCGCGCAGGAGGGAGGTGATCAGTCGCGCTCCCCCTTCCACCATCACCGAGCGCACCCCCCGTTCGCCGAGCATCGCAAGCGCCGTGGGGAGAGAGACGCGGCCCTGAGCGTCGACCGGAACGGGCAGGACGGTCGCCCCCAGCGCCATCGCTTCGGCCCGGCGCTCAGCCGGGGCTCGCTCCGTCACGACCAGCACCGTTCCCTGGGCAGCACCCGAGGCGAGAACCGCTGCCGTCAGCGGGATGCGCAGCGTGCTGTCCACGATGACCCGGAGCGGATCACGCCCCTGCGCGAGGCGGACGGTTAGGCGCGGATCATCCAGGCAGACCGTACCAGCGCCGACCATGATCGCATCGTGGCTCGCGCGCAACTCATGGGCGAATCGGAGCGACTCCGCCCCACTGATCCACCGCGAGCTTCCCGTCCGGGTCGCGAGTCGCCCGTCGAGCGTTTGGGCATAGCTGACCGTCACGAGCGGCCGCGGTCCTCCGGAGGAACCGGGGGCGAAGACCTCACCATCCATGGAGCGATTATAGTACTAGCCGGGCGAGGCCCGGGTTATACTCCGGCCTCCCGGACGGTGGTTTCGAGAGCGGAGTGGCGGCGGACAATGGACGACAGGATTGTGCTGGAAGGCATGCTCTTCTTTGGTCACCATGGGACCATCGCGGCCGAGCGCGAGCTCGGGCAGCGCTTCGTCGTGGACGTGGAGCTACACTGTGACCTTCGCGCCGCTGGCCTCAGCGATGACCTCGCCCGGACAATCGACTACAGCGACGTCTACCGTCAGGTCCGCCGCGTCGTCGAGGGTCCGCCCCTCAGCTTGACCGAGGCCGTGGCGGAGCGGATTGCCTCGGCAGTCCTTGAGAGCCATCCGCCGGTCGAAGCCGTCCGAGTTCGGGTCACCAAGCCCAACGTCCGCCTCGACGGTGGCGTTCTCATCGGTTCCGCCATCGAGATCCTTCGCCGCCGCAACCCATAACCACCAGCTATAACCGCGGCGTCTTACCCTCGACGATGTCGAACATGGTTGTAGACGTACCCGCAATCCCTCGCTGGTGGATCAGGTCGTCTCCTCATCGGCCGCCTGCAGTTTCCCCTCGGTCGACCCACCCGATGGATCGGCGAGCCCCGGGACAGTCAGATAGGACACCTGAGGCTCGCCGCCCGGCGGGAAGGTGACCTCGGTGACGGAACAGAGGCCAGCGTAGTCCGGCCCCCGCATGGCAGCATGGGTAACGGGCCGGCCGCTGAGGGCGAGTCGCAGGATCGTGATGGGATCGCCGTGACTAACGGCGACGACGGCTTGCCCTGGGTGGCGGCGGCGCACCCGTTCCACGAACGCGATCATCCGCCGCTGGATATCCTCAATCGACTCGTCGTCCGGCTCCCGCCGGTCCTCGTACGTGCTGAACCCCGGCTTCAGCGAGGCGAACTCGCTCCCCTGCCAGGCGCTCCCGACTTCGTGGAGGAGCAGCGAACGATGCATCGTTGCTTCCGGGTGGTGCTGGGCGATGACACGCCCCGTCTGCCGGGCCCGGAGCAGTGGGCTCGTGTAGATGGCCGCCACCGGCCGGTCCGCGAAGAACGCGGCGACGCTCTCAGCCTGCTCGCGACCTCGCTCACTCAGATGAAACCTGGGGAGCCGGCCGTAAAGAACCTGGTTCGGATTGTTCGCCTCGGCGTGACGGACCAGCCAGACGGTCGTCGGAGGAGCGGAACTTCTCACCGCCGGGTTATTCCTCGTCCCCTTCACGCCGTCTCCACGATCCCAACCACCTCGCGAAGTCGCCAGGTCCTGTCCATACTCGCAGACCATCATAGCTTACCGCCGCGGCCAAGCACCGCAGGTTCGCCGCGCCCGGTGTCCTCTGGTCGGGCTGACCGCACCCCTCCTCCGCGACTGTCCTGGCAGTCCACGGCTCGCCGTTGCCAATCAACGCTCAATCGGCATCGCCACCCGGTCGAGCAGGCGGCCGATCTGCTCCTCCATGGTCTTGACGAAGAAGGTCGGCGCGTCACACCCAGTCCCCGGGCCGCGCTGTCTTTGCGCTATTGCGCGGGCCGGTGCGTTGGCGGCTTCGGACGCCATGGTTCCTCCACGTTCCAATCGGCGATGGCCGGCAAGTAGGACGATTTACGTTCCCCCTTTAGCATTACGAGGATGGACCGTATGATGGTAGCTCAGAATTAGGAAGCGGGGTGGGCTTAAAATATTTTATCGCACCACATAGCGAACGGCGCCAGGAGGATGTTCCCAGCGCCGTGCTCGTGGCTTCAGTGTGGTGGGCTAGTCTGCTGCGACCGCTAGGGCATCCGCCGTGCAGTGCAGGATCAGCGGTTTCGGCTGTGCCTTGTACATAGACTCCCTAGTCCCGGTCGAGTACGGTGGCCGGCTCGGCCCGTGTGATCGGTGTCTGCCGCAGCAGGTCCACCCGCGCGTCCTCGGACACGCCAAACCTGGTAAGGATGGCGTCGAGATTCGCATCGACCGCCTTCGTTGTTGCCTCTTCCGCCGCGAGGGTCGGGAGGGCGCTCCCAAGAGCCGTGGCGATTCGGGCAAGCGCGTCGTCGCTTGGCATAGTGAGGCCACGCTCCATGCGCGACGTGTGTGATGCCGAGATGCCGGTCTGGCCAGCGAGCGTTTCCAACGTCACCCCGCTCTCTTCGCGCACCGTTGCCCCGACGCGTTGCCGGGTAATCGGCCGCTCGTCTTCTTCGTCACCGAGCCGCTCCCAATCCATCTCACGCAAGGTGTGATGATCCGACATCGTAGCGGACACGGTAGACGAGGGCGATAGCATGATTCGCCGCTCTTCATGCCAGGGCTTGACGGCGAGACCAGCGTGGGGCATGGTGCGCCGACGACGATACGGAGCGTTCCGAGAACGCTTATGTGAGGGAGCAACTGATGCACGCGGAGCCTGCCCGATACGGGCGGATGTGGAGCCTGCGGCTTGATCCCGGCGAGGACTTGCTGGAAGGGCTGCAACAGGCGGCGAGGGAGCTGGGGATTCGGGACGGGGCCTTTCTCGGCGGAGTGGGGTCGCTGACGAGTTACCATGTTCATGTGGTGTCCAGCACCGACTTGCCGCCCGAAAACGCCTTCATGAAGGGCGAGGGACCGTTCGATATCCTGGCGATCACGGGCCATGTGCTCGGTGGCCGCGTCCATGCCCATCTGACGTTCTCGGACACCGAGAAGGCGATGGGTGGGCACCTGGAGTTGGGCTGCAGCGTGTTGACGTTCGCGTTTGTCACCTTGGTTGAAGTGCTCGACACGGACATGGCGAAGTGGGATACGGTCGGGGCGTTCGCGGATGTAACCTAGGGTAACCGGGTCGGCCGGGGACGAGGACGACCACGTCG
>DASYWB010000111.1:0-5896 GCA_035936495.1 Thermomicrobiales bacterium | reverse complement strand
GGACTGGTTCCGGTAGAGATCGATTCGAGTCTTCCGACGGAAGTCCGGCGCGATATCCTCGGTGCAGCCTCGCTCAGTTATTTTGCCAGCCGTGTTGTCTTCTGCGAAGGTGAAGATCGGTCAATTGATAAAACGATCTATTCTGCCTGGTTCAAGGGAAGAGATACCGTAGTTCTGGCTGTCGGCTCGTGCGAATCGGTGCGACATTCTGTCAAGGCGCTGAATGAGAACAGGCTGATTGAAAATCTCGAAGCTATTGGTCTGATTGACCGCGATTTCTCGCCGGACACTGTTTTGAGCCGCCTGGGGGCGGGATTGGTGGTGCTTCCGGTTCACGAGGTTGAAGGACTCGTATGCCTACCAGAAATTGTCGAGCGACTTGCTAAGCATCTCGGTAAGGTGATTCCTGCCCAGGACGTTGCTGCTGTGATTCGGTCGGCCATCACTAATGACATGGTCCATAGGTGCGCGCTTGAGCGCATGAAGTCTCACTTTCTCAATATTACGCAAGATATTGTTCTCTCGAAACCCCCAGCTTGGGATGCTGGGTCGCTTCGGGGGCATGCCGGTAAGCTCAAATCAGATCTTGGCAGCCCACAAAGTCCGGAAGCGATTCTTGATGAAGAACTCGAAACGATGTCCTCCATACGAGACTCCGGGACCGCGAAAGAAATGGTGCAGACATTTCCGTCGAAGCAACTTGCGACAGCCGTTGGTGCCGCGCTCGGAATGAAGACTGAGCAATTGTTTGAATTGATAAGCTCTGCGCTTTTGGTGGACAAGGATGAAGTCCTCGGGAAATTAGGACGCGATCTCGAAGCAATTCTCTCGGATGCTGGACTCCCGCCACGAACTGTGACAGAGCGACCATTCACGGCGGCCCCTAGCTAGAAACGTCCACGCAGGTCTGGTCGTCTCGGACGAGCCGTGGTACGCCCCGGCAGGTGGGCCTTCCCCACCATACGGCAGTTTTGGCGGCCTCTATCTCTTATCCCGCCTCCTGTTTGACCCTTCCGAAGCCCGGCTTCTATACTCCCATCTACCCGACTGCTCAATTTGTCGGCGACGTGATTTCAATGAGGGACCGAGCCGCGGTCCGGTATCCCTCTGCCGTGAGGTAGTCTTCGTGCGCAACCGTCTCCGTCTAACTCTCGCCTTCATTGTGGTCCTAACCTTAGGCGCGGTCTGGATCAGCCTTCCGAGCGATGTCCTCAGCGTGTTCGGTATCAAAGACGACATCTACGTTCACCAAGGGCTCGATCTCCAGGGCGGCCTCCAGGTCCTGTTGGAAGCCGATCCCCCACCGGGGCAGGACGTGGACCGGGACACGCTGGAAGGCACCCGGAACACCATCGAACGGCGCGTGAATGCGCTTGGTGTCAGCGAGCCGCTCATCCAAACCCGCGGTGATAATCAGATCATCGTTGAGCTCCCCGGCATCGACGACCCCGAGCAGGCCGTGCGAGTGGTTCAGCAGACCGCTCTGCTGGAGATCGTTGACACGGCGGGCCAACCCCTCCAGCCGGGGCAGGTCATTACCACATCACTCGGTGGACCGGAGGACGTTCTCGGCTCCGGCACACCCGCCGCCTCTCCCGAGCTGATTGAAGGGGCTACGCCGGTCGCCGCGTCACCAGCGCCGCCGGGCGGAACGCCGGACTTGACGGTTGACGCCGCCTCACCGGAAGCATCGCCGGTTGCCAACGTCGAACCGACCCCACAGGGCCCGGTCTTCCAGACCATCATTCGCGGGTCGGAGATCGCCGACGCCTATGTAACACAAGGGTCCGTTGGGAACACCGTCGTGGGGTTCGAGCTCGAGGGCGAAGCCGAGGACCGCTTCTACAACTTCACGCGAGACAACATTGGCCGCCAGATGGCGATCGTCGTCGACAAGACGGTTATTTCCGCGCCGGTCATCAACGGCGCTATCTCAGGTCAGGGCATCATCGAAGGCCCCGATGCGCAGGGCGTGCAGGATCTCGTCGTTCAGCTGAAGTCGGGTTCCTTAGAGGTTCCCCTCAGGGTGGCCTCCAGCCGCACGGTCGGACCGACGCTTGGACAGGATTCGCTCGAGCGCAGCCTAGTCGCGGGGATCATCGGCCTCACCACCGTGATGCTCTTCATGATCCTGTATTACCGGCTGCCGGGTCTGCTCTCCGTGCTGGCGCTCATGATCTACACGTCGCTCACCTTTGCGCTCTTCAAGCTGATTCCGGTCACCCTGACGCTCGCGGGAATCGCGGGGTTCATCCTCTCCATCGGGATGGCCGTCGATGCCAACGTCCTGATCTTCGCCCGGCTCAAGGAAGAATTGCGAATCGGACGGACACTCCGCCATGCTGTCGAAGCCGGGTTCGACCACGCTTGGCCGTCGATCCGCGACTCCAACATCTCGACGATGATCACCTGCGCCATCCTCTACTGGTTCGGTAACTTCACCGGCGCCAGTATCATCACCGGTTTCGCGCTCACGCTATTCATCGGCGTGGCCGTCAGCATGTTCACCGCGATCACGGTGACGAGGACCTTCTTGCGCTTACTCATCGGCTCAGGCGCGGCAATGCATCCTCGCTGGTTCGGCGTGGAAAACCGGGGCCACGCCGCCATGGCCGGTGACTGAACCGCGTCAGCAACGATCAACCGATTCGCTCGTCATCCGAGGACACCACGATGGAACATCTCGCCAGCAAACGCAAACTCTGGTTCACGATCTCCTTGATCGCCCTGCTGCCAGGGCTGATTTCACTCCTGTTCTTCGGGCTTAAGCTCGGGATCGACTTCACCGGTGGCTCGCAGCTCCTCCTCCAATTCGATGAGCCGGTCGCAACCGAGAGCGTCGCGGCGGTACTCCGCGCCCAGGGATACGAGTCTGTCCAAGTCCAAACAGTCCAGGCGGACCAGGGCTATGGGATCCAGATCCGCATGCCTGAGGTTAGGGAAGGCTCGCCCGAGAAGGAGCGCCTCTACCAAGGGTTCCGCGACGAGGTTGGCACCTTCACCGAGCTGGATTTCTCGACCATTGGAGCCTCGGTTGGAAACGAAATCCGTGATCGCGCCATCCTCGCGGTCGCCCTCGCATCTATCGGCATTCTGCTCTACATCGGCTACGCGTTCCGCAATACCCAGAATCCTTGGCTCTACGGCACCTGCGCGATTGTCGCGATGCTCCATGATGTGCTCATCGTCGTCGGCGTCTTCTCGATCCTTGGGGCCGTTGCCAATGTCGAGATCGATGCGCTCTTCGTGACCGCGCTCCTGACCGTCATCGGTTTCTCGGTCCACGACACGATCGTCGTCTTCGACCGGATCCGCGAAAACCTGGCCCGCCTGGCCGCTCCCACGTTTGAGGGCATCGTCGACTACAGCCTGGCGCAAACGTTGGTTCGGTCGCTTAATACCTCCCTGACCGTGGTCCTGACGTTGCTCGCGCTCTACCTTTTTGGTGGGACTTCGACGCGGAACTTCGTCCTGGCGCTGCTGATCGGCGTGGTCGTTGGGACCTACTCGTCGATCTTCAACGCCAGCCAACTCCTCGTGGCGTGGGAGAACGGCGAAATCCAGCGGTTGTTCCGCCGAGGGACCCGGCGAGGGCCGCGTTCAGGACGGGTAGCGGTCAGCGGACACTAGGTCAGATTCTCTCTAAGAAATCCCCGATCCCAGCATAATGATGGTACAATCCCGCGGCGCGCGTGGGACGGATGGGCCGCTTCGCCACGCGCTTCCGTGTGTATGCCGTGTCGATTTCCCCGGTCGGATGGCGATAGTTCTCTTCGTGCTGGTTGAGCACTTGAGGGCCGCCATCTGCATCCGGGCGGGGCCGATCGAGATGCGCCAGTCGCCTGGGAGGGGACGTGGACGAGTCGTTGCTCTATAGTCTGCCGGTTATCATCTTCGGACTGATCGCGATCGCCTTCGCCGCGTGGCTCGCTCGCGATGTCCTTGGCCGCGATACCGGCACCCCCGGCATGCAAGACATCGCCGCGCGTATCTTCGAGGGCGCTATCGCCTATCTGAACCGCCAGTACCGTACGATTGCCGTCCTCGCCGTCGTGGTCGCGGTCATCATGGGCGTCTTGGTCGCGATCTTCGAAGAAGACCATGCGCTGGCTCGGGGTGCCGTGACGGCTGTCGCGTTCCTCGTCGGCGCTTCCCTCTCCGCGCTGTCCGGTTTCATCGGGATGTATGTCGCGGTCCGGAGCAACGTCCGCACAGCCGCCGCCGCGCAGCGGAGCCTGGGCGAGGCATTGACCGTCGCCCTGCGCGGCGGCGCGGTCACCGGCTTCTTGATTATCGCCTTGGGCTTGCTCGGCGTGCTCGGCGTGTTCGGTGTCGTCTCGACCATTGCAGAAGGAAACTTGGACACTGTCGCCGAAACGCCGTTCTGGATCGTGGGCTTCGCGTTTGGCGCAAGCTTCGTGGCCCTCTTCGCCCAGCTCGGTGGTGGTATCTACACAAAAGCCGCGGACGTGGGCGCGGACCTCGTCGGCAAGGTTGAAGCGGGCATTCCGGAGGACGACCCTCGAAACCCGGCCGTCATTGCCGATCTCGTCGGGGATAACGTCGGCGACTGTGCCGGTCGAGGTGCGGACCTCTTTGAATCGTCCGCCGCGGAGATCATCGGGGCGATGATTCTTGGCGTGGCCCTCTTCCGGGCGTCCGGTGGCGACGCCAATACCCGGGATGTCGCCTGGATCTTCTTCCCGCTGGTGATTGGCGCATTCGGGCTGATCGCGTCGCTGGTGGGAGTGCTGGCGGTACGGCCGGGCACCACTCCCAAAGACCCGATGGGTGAGTTAAACAAGGGCTTCTACGTCGTCTCCGCCCTTTCCGCAATCTTCCTCTTCATCGTGTGTTTCTGGTTATTGCCTTACGGCGCCTTCCAATTCGCTATCTGTGGCATCCTTGGGCTCCTCACATCCATTGTCTTCATCTACATCACCCAGTACTACACCGCCGGTACCTGGCGGCCTGTTCAGACGATTGCCGAGGCGTCCCGGACCGGTGCCGCGACGAATATCATCTCCGGCATTGCAGTCGGCTTCGAGACAACCGCGATGCCGGCGATCACGATCGCGATCGCGCTCCTCTCCTCCTACGGCATCGGTGAGACGGTTGATTTCCCGGTTGACCCCGGCGTCTCCGGTGGCATCTTCGGTACTGCCGTGGCGACGATGGGCATGCTGATGTCCGCCGCCTACATCCTCGCGATGGACACCTTCGGTCCAATCACTGACAACGCCGGCGGCATCGTTGAGATGAGCGACCAGCCGGAGTCGGTCCGCGAGATCACCGACGCGCTCGATTCGGTTGGCAACACGACCAAGGCCTTGACGAAGGGGTACGCGGTCGGCACGGCGGCTCTCGCCGCCTTCTTGCTCTTCTCGGCGTTCCTGGATGAAGTTGAGCGATTCAGCGAGGGAACCATCGAGCGGGTGGTCAATCTCGCCGAGCCGCGCGTCTTCGTGGGCGGCCTCATCGGGGCAATGTTGGTCTTCCTCTTCTCGTCTCTTGCGATCCGGGCGGTCGGCCGTGCCGCGGGCGACATGATCGATGAGGTCCGCCGCCAGTTCCGCGAGGACCCGGGCATCATGGCGGGAACCTCCACGCCGGACTACGCGCGTTGCGTCGATATCTCGGTCCGGGGCGCCTTGCGGGAGATGATCTTGCCCGGTGCGCTCGCGGTCGCCGTGCCGATCCTCGTCGGGGTGATCCTGCGCTGGGAAGCGGCAGCGGGCATGCTGATGATCGGCACGATTGTCGGCGTGCTTCTGGCCCTCGTCCTCAACAACGGCGGCGGTGCCTGGGACAACGCGAAGAAGTTCATCGAGGCGGGCGGCCTTAAAGACGACGGCGGCGGAGTTCTCGGGAAGGGATCGGAAGCGCATGCCGCATC